>JBLNCH010000301.1:0-2570 GCA_050260485.1 Bacillota bacterium
GGGGAGCTCAGTGATTCCGTTTAATTTTGAATATTATATGCCGGAATCTGCCGAAGAAGCGATAGAAACCTTCCTCCAATTGACCCGGGAAGGCAAAAATCCGATGTACTACGGCGGAGGGACCGAGATTATCAGCATGGCCCGGGTGAACAACTTAACCCCGGGCGCAGTGGTCGATATTAAAGGTATACCGGAGTGCAACTTCCTGGGGTTCAGGGATAACCAATTGATAATTGGAGCGGCCCTTCCCCTGACAGAGATATCAGAATCCCATGTTTTTCCGCTGCTGGGCCAGGCGGGAGGCCGCGTGGCGGACCACACTATCCAGCGGAAGATTACCCTGGGGGGCAACCTGGCCGGCACCATCATTTACCGTGAAACCTCTCTCCCGCTTTTAGTATGCGATAGCCAGGCAGTAATTGCCGGTCCTCAGGGAACCCGGCAGGTCCCTTTCTCTGAAGTTTTTCACCAACGGCTTTGTCTTCAGCCAGCTGAATTACTGCTACAAATCGTCATCGATCGCAGTTATCTTAATTTACCTTACGTACACGTTAAAAAGGTCAAGCAGGATAAAATTGATTACCCCTTACTTACTCTGGTAGCTATCGTTAAAGACCAGCGCATCCGCCTGGCCTTCAGCGGGCTGTTGGCCTACCCCTTCCGTTCACTGCCGGTGGAGGAGGCCATTAATGACCGCCATCTTACCGTCAAAGAGCGCATTGATCGGGCGGTAACCGGGTTACCTGCCCCACCTCTGCATGATATCCTGGGATCAGCCGGGTACCGGGAGTTTGTGCTGCGGGACACCCTGAAGAATACCTTGGCAACACTGGAGGGCCATTGCTAAATGATCCGGCAGATGAAAGGTCCGGGGCCGATTCAACTTGCGGTGAACGGCGAGACCAGGACGGTGGTAGTTCGCCCCGCGGATACACTGCTTTACGCCCTGCGCGAACAGTTGGGATTAACCGGGGCCAAGCCCGGCTGTGAAAACGGTGACTGTGGTGCCTGTACGGTCCTGGTGGATGGCTGGCCGATCAAGTCCTGCCTGATGCTGGCAGTGGAAGCGGTCGGACACCAGGTCACCACTGTGGAAGGGTTAAGAAACGCCCCCATTCAGAAGGCGTTCATTGAGGAATATGGTTTTCAGTGCGGGTACTGTACCTCAGGTTTTATAATGACCTGTCATGGTTTGGCCACCATTCACCCGGAGGCAAATGAAGTGGTTATCGAAGAATGGCTGCAGAGTAACCTCTGCCGCTGTACGAGTTACCAGGAGATTAAGAATGCCATAACATCGGTTTTGGCATCAAGCAAGCTTCCTGCCCCGTAATTTGTATCCCGATAACATTCATATCTTAACTTCGCCCGGAATAAAATAGGAAATCCAGGGAGGGACGTATGGTGTATAAGAAGCAGACAGGTAACATTGTTTTCCGGAGCTATATCCGGGGACTTGCCGAAGCTTTTTCGGTGATCCGGGTCCCGCATTGGATTATATAGATGGCTGTTGAAGCGGTAGTTTTGGCCGCAGGCCGATCAACCCGGACCGGGACGTTTAAGCCCACCCTTCCTCTGTTGGGAAAAACCATTATAGAGAATTGCATCGAGCCCATGTACGATCTTTGTTCTCGTATTATTGTCGTCGTGGGGCACCGGAAAGATGAGATCATCCGGGTTTTACAATCCTATGGCAAGGTGCAAATGGTCTTCAATGCCGATTATGAGGGGGAGATGCTGGTTTCCGTCAAGCTAGGGATACGGCACGTGACGGAGGACAGATTCTTTATCGTTCCCGCCGATTATCCGTTCATTAGAAAAACCACCTATCAAAGATTGCTGGAAGCAAGTGGAGATATAGTTATTCCCACTTTTTACGGCCAAAGCGGCCATCCAGTGCTGTTCAACAGCTATCACATCCCAGGTATTCTCATTGTAAACGAGGAGCATTACTCTTTAAGAGATTACATACAACGGGCAGGAGCCATGCGGGTGGAGGTAAACGATCCGGGCATACGTTTTGACATTGATACGGCGAACGATTACCGGCGGGCGTTAGCGTTAACTGAAACTGGAAAGAGGGTCCGGTTATGATTGATATCTTTGGCGCCCTTTCCCAAATGCGCACCCTCGGTCAGGAGGGAGTACTGATAACCGTAGTTGATAAAAAGGGCAGCGGTCCGTCAATGGTCGGGGGAAAGCTTTTGGTACTATCGACCGGGGAGCGGATCGGAACGGTGGGCGGAGGCGAGCTGGAGGCATTGGCCCTGCAAAAAGCAACTGAACTGATGGCCAAAAGATCCCACCATCTTCAGGTGTTTACCTTAAGCGGAGATTCTTACGCTGAGAATCAGGTTACGACCAACATGGCATGCGGCGGGACCGTGACCCTGTTTTTCGAGTTTCTACCGTTCTCTCCTACCGTCTACGTTTTCGGGTCCGGACACGTAGGCCGAGCGGTCCTGTGGTACCTGCAGAAACTCGACTACCTGACAGTAGTGGTTGATACCCGGGTGGAGGCGGCTCGGGCGGTTGAAGGGGTTAACCGGGTATTGACCGGTGACTACCCC
>JBLNCH010000302.1:0-2618 GCA_050260485.1 Bacillota bacterium
GCGCAGTCAAGGAGGAAGTCTTTGACCTCAGCGCCGTTGCCGGAAAACTCGTGAGCTGGCTGGCGAAAAAACACCCCGAAGCGGTCCGGGAGCGTTACAGGCTGATCGATTTACCGGGAGAGCCCGCTGAGTTGCTGGAGGCCATCGGGAGGAAAAGAGGGTTTATCGTGTCGGGCGGGTCCGTGGATACACTGAAAGCGGCCCAAAATGTTCTGAAAGAGTTTCGGGAGGGCAAACTGGGGCAGTTTACCCTGGATGAACCCACAAGCCCATAGAAAATCCCTGGTTTTAGGGCACTCCTCTGTCAAACCAACCGTGAGGTTGGTTTCTTGTTGTATAGGAAATTATGCTTTTCGGAAATTGTGGATAAGTGTAGAATTATACTATGGAAACAAATGGTAAGAAGCAGACAGAAACAATTAAAATAAAGCAGATTTTTGCTGAGCACTGGGAAGGATTTTGTAAAACTAATTTACATAAGGTTCCCAGAGACATGGTTGAGAGTGTTACTGAATCTGTTGAAAAAATGTTAGGGTGCGGTGATCCCCGATATGGCTTTGTTAAATATATGTGCCCGGAGTGTGGGAAGCATCAAAGAGTTGTAGGGTTTTCCTGCAAGAGTAGGTTCTGCAACCGATGCGGTAAGATTTATATAGATAATTGGGTAAATAAACAGGTTGAAAGGATTATCGATGTAGGACACCGCCATACGGTGTTTACAATTCCACAAGAATTGAGAGGCAAATTTTATTGGTATAGAGAAATGCTAAAAGACCTGAGTGATGGAGTAGCTGAGATAATTCAATACTGGTACAGAAACAAGTCAAAAAAAATGGGTTATGAGGTTGGCATTATTACGACAATTCATACCTTTGGACGTGATTTGGGTTTTAATCCTCACGTTCATGCTTTAGTAACGGAAGGTGCTATAGATAAGTTTAAAAATTGGAAAGACGTAGGATATATCCCTTACGAGTACTTACGGAAAAGCTGGCAGAAGGTACTACTGGGAATTATTCAAAAGAAGTTTGGACGGGAGCCGGGAATAAAGAAGTTAATAAACGAATTATACCGTAGATACCCAAAAGGTTTTTACGTACACGCTAAGACCAGGATGAGAGATGCCAAGGGGGCTGCGGAATATATTGGCCGGTATCTGGCTCGACCAGCTATTGCGGAGTATAGAATTATTAGCTATGACGGTAAGAAGGTAAAATTCTGGTATATTGATCATAGAGATGAGCAGAGAAAAGAGAAAGAGATAGATGCTTTTGAATTTATTGGTAAACTGATAATGCATATTCCTAAAAAACATTTCAAGATGGTAAGGCGATATGGCATATACCGTCGTGATCTTAACAAATTGGCTCAAAAAATAGTGGGGCTTTACAAGTACCTGAAAACAAAACTGAAAAGCAAGCTGAAGCCAGCCACGGCAAAAAAACATACGTGGAAAGAACGATTGATTCAAAGTTTTGGTAAGAATCCCCTTAGATGCCCGAGCTGCAAATGTGAGATGGAACTTTGGGTGATTTGGCATCCCCGGTATGGTTACATTTATGATGCCATTGTTGAGCTAAACAAGGAGTGTGCAGGAGAGGATGGCGGACAAAATAGACAAAACATGGGACGAAGACACCATTCCATTTCAGGACGGTCCAGAGGACAGGTCCCATCACAAGTATCGTTGTCAGAGCTGTGGATTTAGCGAATGGATTCCTGCGTGGATAATTGATGAATTCGCCTGGGATGAAAAGCCTGGTGTTATGCCTACAGTTGATTGTCCAGAGTGCGGAAGGGATATGTTTTATGCGGGGGAAACCGAGGATAGAGATAGGCCATAGCAAATCTATCCCCGGTTTAATTTAAGTCGCCCGAAGGGCGAATTTGTTCTGACTGTCATTGAAAAGGTCCAGTCCTACCTGGATCAATTCAATATGGGACTAAAGATCATCGAGTTCGAGGAGAGCACCAGCACCTGCGAACTGGCCGCCGCGGCGCTGGGTGTGGAAGTAGGTCAGATCGCCAAAACGCTGGTATTCATAGCTGAAGACCGGCCGGTCCTGGTGGTGGCCAGCGGTGACAATAAAATTAAGAGCGGCAAGTTGAAGAGGCGCCTTGGCGTATCCAAGGTCAGGATGGCCGATCCGGAAACGGTAAAGCAGGTAACCGGTTATCCCGTGGGAGGGGTCTGCCCGGTGGCGCTGCCACAAGAGCTGACTATCCTGCTGGACGACTCCATGCACCGCTTTCCGGTGGTGTACGCAGCCGCCGGCACGCCCAACTCAGCCCTGCCGGTAACCATGAATCAACTGGAAACCATCACGGGAGGAGAATGGGCGGACCTTGTCTAGTGCGACAGGGGACGGTTCTCGCTTGTCGCAAAATTAGAAGGGGACGAGGATACAGTCCTTATCTTTATGAAAAAACAAGCCGCCACCTGATATAACAAATCAGGGGTGGCCCATAGCTGGTTCAGGCTCTCCCATGAATATGGTAAAATAAAAACATAAAAGGGATTGCCCTTTGGTATCACTTGGATTCAAGGAAGAAACAGTGTATACGCTAAAGTCGACAGACTTTGCTGCAAGCGAGGTGACGGACCCAATTTGTTCGTT
>JBLNCH010000303.1:0-8457 GCA_050260485.1 Bacillota bacterium
GTCGGTGAGGCTGTATCCCCTCATGATTTATACATACTGATTGACAAGGTAAACCCCGAAGGTTTGTTAGTGCCATCCTCTCCACAATGGTCGGATGCGGCTTTGGCTCTTGCAAAGAACAGAATGAATCTTTTGGTGTTTGTGTCTGGACCAATCACAGCGGAAGAATGGAATCATCTGGCACAAAACCGAATAATCAGCGTGTCCGCAGACCCAGCGGATGCAACAAAGAACGTAGCAGCAGCGCTAAGCCGCATGCCGGCCAACAGGTTCCGGTTTGAAGATCAGTATATCCAGACAGGGAAAATAGCTACCCTAGAGACAGCTGCGGTTATTCCTACCAGGACCATTGCCGTTTTCTCTGCAAAGGGCGGAGTAGGAAAAACAACCATAGCGGAAAACATGGCGGCGGTCTTTGGCCTGTGGGCCAGGACTCAGACAGAGAAGACCGGCATCCCGATCAGGGTTGCATTGCTTGATTTTAACCTTGACGGTTCTTCAGGGGTATATACCTGGTGTCCGAAAGGAAACCCCAAAACCGCCAGCTTGTGGCGCGACCTCGACGAGTCTACTCTGCGCTGGCAGGACGTATCAGGAGCCATGAACTACCATGAAAACGCAAATGTATGGTATCTTGCGCCGCCTTTCAGGCCTGACGAGAAACTGGAATTCAATCAAGCATTAATCGAAACTATCATGTCCGGCTGCAAAAGATATTTTCACATAATAATTGTGGACAACGGTGTGGCCTTGCTTGGCCGTGACGCTTCCATTGCCGTCCTTTCAAGCGCATCCGATGTTTTGCTGATTTCAGATTTTACTTATAAAACCATGAGGCTTTTGGCCGACTGCTTCAACAACGAAATTTCGCAACTCCTTGGAGATCCCAGCAAGGCTTCGTTGGTAATTAATCGGGTGCAGCCCAAGTGGTTCAGTACCAGGGATTTTGTTGTGGCGTTCGCCAGAGAGATTGGGACTGCCTTGCCTCTGAAAGGAGAGCTGCCCGAAGATCCCAGTTTCAGCACCAGTGAAGGCGAAATCAAAGGCACACCTTTGGCCTGCATACTTCCCGATGCAGATTTTTCACATGCAATTGCCGGACTGTGCCGCGCCGTATCCGGAGTTGATATGGGATGGCAGGCCAAAAAGGAAGAGAAGCGATTTAAGCTTTTTTCCTGGGTGAAGAAAGGTAAGCAGCGGTCATGGCAGATCAGGACTTAGCGTTGCTTATTGGATGTCTTTTGCCGATATCGATCTGTGTCTATACAGATTTTAAAAGCTTCACATTGCCGAACTGGTTGACGGCTTTTATTGCTTTTGGCGGCCTGGCAACGGCGGTATTGTTAGGCCGGACGCCCGATGCCTTGCTGGGGGCTGTCCTGACAGGAGGCTTATTCGTCGTCACCGGTTTGCTTGGAGATGTTGGCGGAGGAGACATCAAACTGGCCTTTGGCATCGGGATGTGGTTTGGGTGGTATGGCGGCTATGCAGTAATCTTGATCGGATGCTTGTTGGGGATATTATGGAACATGCCCAAAATACTGAAAAGCGGGATTAAAAATGTTCGCTTGCCGCTCGGTGCATTTATGGGGATTGCGGCATGGGTATATGTCTTGGTGTTTATAAAATAATGCGTGAAATACTTATCCTCTTTCAAGAGTTGGAATAAATGCGCACGTTTGGAAAGGAGGGAAGCACATCGTATGAGCAACTTGTATTCAGTAAAGATGGGTAACCCCATACAGCAAACTGAGGCAGATTTAGAAAGAGTCCGAGATATGTTCTTCACCCGTGCATGGAGCAAAAACCCGGAAGCACTAATCAATCGCGACGATGCACGCCGGTTGCTGAAAGACGTCATCGTTGAGACCGGGGGATCATTAAACCTGGTTGATGCTTTATTGAAAGATATATATGGATTCGGCCCTCTTACGGAATTGAAGGATGATCCGGACGTAAGCGACATTTGGGTCGATGGATACAACTCAGTATGGTATGAGAAGGACGGAAGGTTATTCGAGTGGCATAAAACCTTCATGTCCGAGGATCATCTAAGAAGGTTTGTTACACGGCTGGTGGCGTCCACCGGGCGCAAGGTAGACGAGGCCAAACCAATTGAAGACTTCAGGCTCCTGGATGGCTCCAGGGGCGTTGTATTTTTATCGGGGGTTTCCGTTCGCGGCACCTGTCTTGTAATCCGGAAATTCACCCGGCTGTTTACGCTGGAGGAATTGGCGGAGCGAAAGCTGTTTCCTCCCCATTTAGTCAGGCTGCTGAAATTGTTGGTGAAGGCCAGGATTAATATTTTCGTAGGCGGAGCATTAGGCGCCGGGAAAAACACCCTCATGAATGCCATGCTGTTGTGCGTTGATAAAACGGAACGTCTCGCATTCGTGGAAGACCCGGCAGAAACAAGGGTGGGTTTGGCAGATCCTAAACGACCGGACCTTCCCAGGCCGCGAACAGTAGTCTTTGAACCCCGAAGAGCCGGGATAGAAGGAGAGGGCGAAGTTCCAATGGGTTTAATCTTTGAAAAAATCTTGCGATCTAAACCAAGCCGGGTAATCTGTTCCGAATGTCGGGATGAAGTAACAACCTATTGGACTCTACAAGCCATGAATATCGGCCTTCACGGATCGATTTCTTCTGTTCACGTAGAATCACCCCGGGAAGTGGCGGTGCGGCTCTCGGATATGCTGGCAGGCTACAAAGGGGGAGCCTACAGCTCTTTAGCTTCAAGAGCCGGAGCTGTTGCGGCAGCGGAATTGGTTATTTATTTAGGACAGATCAACGGACACCGGCGGATGCTGGACATTTGTGAGATTCGCCGGGAAAACCAGCCCGGCGCGTTCCCCAATGTAATTCCGTTGTATACCTTTCAAAACGCGGGTTTTGGAGAAGACAACGAACCTTTGGGTGAATTGGTGCCGACCGGCGAGATCCCGTTATTCCTTAATAAACGAAAAGTGGAAATGCTGTTAACCCCGGAGGAATTGGAGGAGTTAAGGGGGTTTTTTAATGCTAAGTATTAACCTCATCGGAATATGGATAACCGTTGTCCTGGCGGTCGTCTGTTTTGCCGTTTTCATTTTTCTTTACCGGCAGCGGAATCCTTTGATTTTGGAAGAAGAATCGACGTCGTTAAGTACGGGTCAAATTCTTAAAGATTTGTGGCTGGTAGGCCCGAGCGGTATTGAATCGGTTAACAGTGCTATGACGATTGCTGCTTTGTGCGGTGGGGGAATGTTTGTGATAGGTGCGCTTTTTGAACCGTTATTCTCAATAGTGTTTGGGATAGCCGGAGCACTCATAGGCCCTCGGTTAGTATCCAATACAATTAAAACCCGAAAACTAAACAGGTTCCGTCAGGAGTTGGAACCGGCATTGGAAGGGATGCTAGGGTCTCTATTAGTAGGGTCTACACTCGCCAGGGCACTTGATGACGGGGCTGAATTCTGTCGAGAACCTGTCCGGTCTGAATTTAAACGGCTGGCCGCAGAAATCTCAACCGGAACGGATGAAGCCTATGCTTTCAAAGGGCTGTCCGAAAGGTATCCAAGCTATGAAACGACCGAACTCTGGGAGGCCATAGAGTTTTATAAAAGCGTCGGCGGATCTCGTTCTCTGGATTTACTCAGGAGCACATTGTTAAACCTTAAAGAAGGGATGGCTTCCCGACACCTTATCAAGCAGCACACCAAAGGCCCTAAACTGTCTGCCGTGCTGGTTACAATCCTTCCAATAGGTTACATTGTTGCAATGATCATAATGGCACCTGATCTGTTCCGCTCGCTGATTGACACATCATTGGGGCGCATGGCTCTTCTGGCAGGCGCAGCTCTTTACGTCGTGGGGATCTGGACTGTCATATCAATTATGCAGTCAATTGAGACCGAATAGGGAGGGATGTGAGTTGACTCCGTTCGTCTTTAACATTCCTTGGGAAGTGCCGCTGCTTGTCGGCGGAGCGACCCTCTGCGGGATATACAGCTTCAAACTCAAACGCGAAACAACGGCGTTTGACAGAAAGATACGTACCGCGCCTTGGAAACAAGAACTTATCGAGCTTGTACGCCGGGTGGCAGGCATACCGGAGGTAGCCGCAGTAATCGGGCCGCCTGACATGACAGAGTTAATATCGTTGGCAGGATACTCCGGAAAAATTACTGTGGATGATATTGACCTTCTGCGGGCCTTCTCTATACTGCTGGCGATTACAGGCTTGTTGTTAGGCATTTTCGGTTGCAAGCTGGCACTGCTGATTCTGGTCTTGCTGTTAAAGGTCCCGGAGTGGACCTTAATCATGCTGGCCAGAAAGCGCACCCGGAAGATGAGCAGGGATTTCATACCGATGGCTGCCAGGCTGGCTGGAGCATTTTCAGCAGGTATGGAAACCACCAGGGCGTTAGAATGGGCGATCAAAAATAACACGTCCGCCCTGGCCGAGGAGATGAACCATGCTTTAAGAAAGGCGAGAACCGGCGCATCTTTAACTCATGCTCTTGGTGAGCTGGCAAACCGAACAGGGCTTCTGGAGGCACGACGATTAGCAACCGCATTAAAACAGGCTCAGACTCATGGGATACCGGTAGGCGAAACATTGATGACTGCTGTTAGGGATGCCCGCCAGCGCAGGCAGAATGAGGCCGCCGGAAAAGCTCAAATCGCAGAACAGAAGATGCAGCTCGCAGTATTGCTGATGGCATTGCCGACGATTATCTGGACCCTGGCGGCGTTGATGATTTCCATGTCTTTGCAAACGGGGGGATTATTCTGAAAACATTATCCGACCAGAGAGGGACAGCCGCATTTACCGTATTGATAATTGCGATGCTCTTGATTCTGGGTGTATTGGGGGTAGATTACTCCCGTGCTTTCGCGGTACAGGCCAGGATACAGACTGCGGCGGACGCGGCAACCCTGGCCGCCTGCGCCAAGGCAGAAGTAAAAGGCGACCGTATCGAGCAGATGCTTGACGCGAACGGCAACGTAACCAACGATCCCAACCAGGCAGTAAAGATCATCTCCAACTGGTCCAATGTATGGCTTGATCTATCCAATTGCACCACCCAGGCCGATGCGGCTTCCTGGAATACGTTTTTTCAAAATATAACGAAGGGGATTTCGCCGATACATGATGTTGCAATCCCTCAGCAGGGCGTAGAAATTATACCGAACATGAACCCCATTTACAGGTATACGGCGGGGATTGATTATTCAAAACCAAAGACAGCCCCGGACGGGTCAGTATATTACGACACTTATAAAATATCAACATTGGAAGTGGGGGTGAAATCTTATCTAGCACATAATCTGTTCCGCAAACATGACAACCAGGATATTTTGAATATGCCTGAAAACGGTCATTGGACAAAGCGGACCATACCGGTAAAAGTGCAGTCAAGTGCACAGGTTATACTTGCACGTTAAAGAAAGGGGTAGGTATCTTGTTAAATAAATTAGCGGTCAAAGCTCAACTTGGTTGGAACAAGCTGATGAATAAATTGCGTGAGGAACGCGGGGATGCGGTAACTTGGGCAGCAATAATTATTATCGGTATAATTATTTGCGTGGGAGTATATAACTATTACGGAAAAGTTGGAGGAGGCCTCGGAACAGCATTTCAAAACATGGGGAACCGCGCAGCAACCGGGTTAGATGGAGTAACCGTAGGCCCGTAAACTTCATGAACCGCCCATATTCGGGCGGTTTTTTGTTCGACCAGCATGTCTGCTGAGCCGATGGGTTGAAAGAAACCCATGTCACCTAACCAGCGGGAAGACAACCCGAGGGCAAGGGCGTCACTGGTAACGGTGGGGTCTGAAGGAAGCCGCAGGGGGAACTCGGAACATAGCGAAAGCGAACCGAGGTTGGCTCGCAAGGAGGGTAACCTTGCAAAAAGTGGGAAAGCCCGAAAGCTGGATATCCTTGCGAGTTAGGACGGATGGATTCGAATTCAGGCAGGCAGACTTAACTGGTGAAGCCCTGTATCATCTCCTAATAGCGAGTAAACCCGAACAAGCGGAAACGCGAGGGAGGGGGTATGTGGTGCAGGGTGGCAGATGATTCCGTAGTAGTTATTAACCCTTGGCCAGTGAAGGCTGGTAACAGACCGGAGGAGAAAACCAAGGGGACACTGTACCTGGTTGCAGTGGGGGATGGATAGCCAAAAGCGTCCATTCTTGCGAAGGGAAGAAGGTAAACCAAAGTATGTAACCGAAGAACCGCGGGAACTGGCATGAGAAGACAACCGAAGGCTGAAAGGCCAAGGGGAACGCCAGAACTGGGGGTGACGAGCCTTCTGGATATGGCGCCCGCTCAGGCGGAGTATCGCAATAATGAACGGTAAGATTGCCAAAGAGCTAGAGACGCCGGGAGAATTGCAGGAAGGAACCGCGCCAGGGACACAAGGGACCAAGGGAGCATAGCGAAACGGAGCAAAATGATGAGGAAATGGTACAGCCTAATTGACAAGGTATACCGGATTGAAAACTTAGAAAAAGCATACCGGGCTGTAAAGGCTAACAACGGAGCCCCCGGAATAGACGGAGTGACCGTGAAGGCCTACGGCGAATGTCTCGAAGAGGGGCTGCAACAACTTCATCATGAGCTCAAAACCGGCACTTATGAACCACAACCGGTCCTGCGGGTAATGATATCCAAAGCGGATGGAGGTCAAAGACCACTAGGAATACCAACCGTAAAAGACCGGATAGTCCAGCAAGCACTACTAAACATAATGCAGCCTATCTTTGACCCTGACTTTCATCCATCAAGCTACGGCTATCGGCCAGGGCGTTCCTGTCATCAAGCGGTGGCGAAAGCGGAAAGATTCATGAACAAGTATGGTTTCAAGTATGTAGTAGACATGGATTTGTCCAAGTGCTTTGATAGACTGGACCATGAGCTGATACTGGAAGGTGTAAACCGGAAAATCAGTGATGGCAGCATATTAAAGCTCATAAAGAAATTCCTAACCGCTGGAGTCATGAAAGATGGAGCCTATGAAGAAACCGAGACAGGAAGCCCGCAAGGCGGGGTAATATCACCCCTACTAACCAATATTTATCTTGACCGATTTGACCAGGCCATGAAAGAAAAGGGGATCCGTATAGTACGCTATGCGGATGATATACTGATATTCGCCAAAACACCCCGCCAGGCGGAGAGATACCAACAGATCGCAACTGGAATCCTGGAAGGAGAACTGAAGTTAACGGTCAACAAAGAAAAGACCCACTTGACCAGTGTCAGACAGGGAGTAGCATACCTTGGGTTCATCATATGGCCTAAGGTGATATCGATACATCCAAAGAAAGTTAAAAGTTTCAAGGATAAGGTAAGAGAGCTGACTCCCAGAAACCATGGAATCAATGTAGAAGAAATGGTAGCACGGTTAAACCCAGTCATGAGAGGTTGGGTCAACTACTTCAGGGTTGCGAACTGTAAAGTATTACTCGAAGAATTAATGGGGTGGATACGACGCAGGTTGCGAATGAAGAAGATGCGAGAGTGGAAAAGTTGGAAGCAACTGCATAAGGCCTTGCGTAGGCGGGGTTACAAGGGAGAATACGAGAAAATCTCCATGACGAGGTGGAGGAATTCTGCCAGTCCGTTGATTAACATGGCCTTACCAAATAGCTGGTTTGATGAACTTGGGCTAATTGACTTGACCAAGTATAGTGTTGGGGTTTTGCATCAGTTCTATTGAGAACCGACTGAGGTTTACCAGGAGCCGTATACGAGGCCCGTACGTACGGTTCTGGGAGAGGGATAGCGCTACGGCAAGCTACCGTAGCGTTACCCTACTTAATTGTTTAAAAAGGGAGTGTGATTAGAATTGTTCAATAAGGTGTTAATTAGATTATCTCAGCTTAAAGAAACATTACTCGAAGAACGCGGCAATTCGGTGTCCTGGGTGGCAACCATAATAATCGGCATCATTCTTGCGGTTATCACATTTAACGGCTTAGCTCCGGGGATTCGGAACGCAGTGCAAAACATGAGCAATGCTCTGGGTGGATAGGGGGCGATTTGTTGAATCAAAAAGGATCAGCTCCCGCCGTTTCCCTAGTCGTTATCGCGCCGCTCTTGATGGTAGTTTGCCTGGGGTTCTCCTGGTTCGGCCAGGTTGCGGCCATAAAGGGTGTCTGTGAGGAAACGGCAAGGTCGGTTGCCAGGGAACTTTCAGTTAAACCGGACGAAACCAACATTCAGCACTTTATAACCGAAGGATACAAGGTAATTACGCAGGCATCGAACAGCGGTTTTATGCCCAAAGACACTGGTTATGGCGGAACTGCACAAATAGTAATCGAGTTTGCCGATGATGAAAGAACAACCGGCCTTCCCCTGCGGAATGATGGGTATGCCTACTGCAGGGTCACCTACAACTACCCTGTGCCTCTCAGTTCATTCTGGGCAAAGATGATTGATTTGGGAATCTGGGATGGAAAC
>JBLNCH010000304.1:0-4545 GCA_050260485.1 Bacillota bacterium
CTCATTCAGAGAGCCAATGATCTTAATATCTTCCTCAGCGAGGGCTGGGGTATGAGCGAGACGACTTCTCTGGGGATCACCCAGCCTATCCAGGGGGTTAAGAAACCTCTGAGCATTGGTATACCCTACCCTGATACTGATGTTAAAATCATTGACCTGGCAACAGGTGAGCCGGTTAAGCAGGGTGAAACCGGGGAAATCTGGATTAAGTCACCCCTGGTCATGTCTTATTACTGGAATAATCCGGAAGAAACCGCCAACCAACTCAAGGATGGCTGGCTGAGGACCGGCGACCTGGCTTACATGGATGAGGACTGTTACATCTTTATTGTCGACCGTTCCAAGGATATGATCATCGCCGGTGGTTACAACATCTATCCTCGCGATATAGATGAGGTTCTCTTCAAGCATCCCAAGGTCAAAGATGCGATTACCGTGGGCATACCCGATGAGTATCGTGGTGAAACCGTAAAAGCTTTTGTCCAACCGGTTGAAGGTGTAGAGGTCACTGCGGAAGAACTGATAGCCTACTGCCGGGAGCACCTGGCCGCTTACAAGGTACCGAGAAGCATTGAATTCCGTTCAGAACTTCCGCGTTCCAATGTAGGGAAAGCCCTTCGCAGGCTGCTGAGAGACGAAGAGATTGCCAAAATGAAAAAGGAAAAAGCATAGTATAAGTCGGTTCGATGGGTGCTGTCAGTCACCGTAGAAGCCGAATCATGAATCACCAGGGTTCTATGCTTAAAGACAGAAAATCGATTTAGTCGATACAAGGGGGAGTTGGCAACTCCCTTCGTTTTTCTCCGCACTCTTCAGATCCATGTAAATTATCTTCCCAACATCACAAGCGTTACTGCTTCGTCTGTAAAGCTGCATGTCAACACCCACCACTAACCAACGGAATTTATCAACGGTGGCTGCACACGGGAGATATGGCCTATATGGACGAGGATGGCTATGCTTTCATAGTCGACAGGACCAAGGACATGATAATAGCGGGTGGCTATAATATCTATCCCCAGGAGATTGACGATGTCATCTTTAAATACACCATGACAAGACTCAACCATACAGGGTAACACATTCAACCTGGCATCATCAGCTTTTGTGCACCAGAAGACAAGAGCTTTGCGATAAGGGGAACACGCGAAAAACGTAAAACGAGGGATAGATGCTTACCGTTCTATCCCTCGTTTTTTTAACCACTCCTGGACGGCAAAACCGGTTCCAAAGGCCCAGGGTTTTAACTTGGAAGGGGGGACGATTCTGATCTCGTCCAGTTCCTTGCCCATAATAATTTGTCCCTGGGCTCGAACATGGTAGGCAATAATCAGCTCATTGGTTTCATAAAATGGATAGAGTCCGATTAGCTCTACTATTTCACCTTTTAACCCCAGTTCTTCCCTAACCTCCCGCAGAACCGCCTCTTCAGGACTCTCCTTTTTTCCCAGGAAGCCGGTTATTAATCCGTACATCTTGGGAGGCCAAGCCTTGTTGCGGGCCAGCAGCACATTGTCGTCATACTCCACTAGAGCTGCCACTACTGGTAGTGGATTGTCCCAGAAGACATAGTTGCAGGTCTCCGATTCACAGGCTAGGTATTCCCGGTCTTCAATCCTGGTAAAGGCCAACCGGTGCCCACACTGGGGACAATATTTCATCTTGATCATTAATGTTTACCTCTTCTGCAATAAGATACCGCAGTCAAATTATAGCATAAAGATATTGTCATAGTTCATGCTAATTAGCAAGCGCTTACTGCGACAACTGAAGCTCTTAAGGGGGATCCTGGATCATGTTGTCTTTGAGATTTTACAGGATTTACGAAACCGGAAACGAGATTGATTTGGACAAATTGGAGCAGCACTTATCCGAAAGCCATAGCATCGCTAGAGTTCGTTTCTCCCGGGTAAAAACCAAATCCATAATAATGGAAACGCGTCCCCTGATGCTGGGACTAGAGCCCACTCCGGTACAGACTGAATGGGGTGACCTGTTATTCTCCGCCAGGGTAAAGATTTATGACATCGGTACTATTAGCATCTGTTTGCACCATGAAGATGATACCAGCGAACCAGGAGCCCTCGAAAAACTAGCCCTGCATTTTGCCGCCCAAAGGGGACTTAATGACATCTTTGCCGGCTATCTGAGCTGGATTCAGGAAATCCTCCGCCCCCACTTGAACGCCATAGCGGTAGATCCGGAATTCTACGAAGACTATAACCTGTACTGGACCTCCGTATCGGACCCTGAATCTGATCCGGCAGCCGTTCTTATGGGTGAAAAGGCCGATTTCAGTCCGTCCATACGCAATGAGATCCTCAAGAATTCCTTGAGCTACAGCAGTGACGACTTTGCAATTGTCTCCTGGGACACCGCTTGGCTCTGCGACCCCGAAGATCCCACTGATCTGGCGGATCTGATTGAATACGCGAATGTTCAGTTGCTGCAGCTCCGTTTCTACGACACCCGGCTTTCATTACAGATGGAGAAAATGTACGATCACCTGGAGTCAGCGGACCGGATGTCCCGGTTTCAGCGTTTAAGAAAATATCATCTGATGATGAGCCAGTTAATGGAGGTACACGCGGAGATCACCGAGACCACGGAAAAAATCCAGAATCTCATCAAAATCACGGAAGATGTTTATTACGCCCGCGTTTATGCTGCAACCCTTAACGTACTGCGTACCAGTCAATGGACAGAGAGCGTACAAAGAAAGCTCGACGTCATTCACCGCAACTACACCATGCTCAGTAATGAGGTCAACATCCAGCATTCCAATTTCCTGGAGTGGATGATCATCATCCTGATTGCCCTGGAGTTCGCCTGGGCCATCTGGCAGACATTTGTTTGAGTTGCACATGTCCGGCCTCGTACAGCCTTGAAGATAATCCCTGCTGCCAGGAACCCGATTTTTGCAGTTACCGGCCGGTTTTAACTATAGAATCGAAATGCTGCAACTGGACGAATTAACTCGCAGCTACATCCAAGGGATCAAAGCTGCGTATGTATTCCAGGAGCTTCCGGCCAAACTCGGAATGGATCTGGATACTATCATAGTCAACCACAACCCCGTTGTAGTATTGCATAATCATAAGATCCCCCCGATCTATCCCGGGGATGATACCTGTAAAATTAAAACCCATCTGCTGTAGCTGGTCCGCAATGCAGGGCGTAAAAGGATCTGTGAGATTCAGATGGAGGTCAATCACCTGCAGCTTTTCGCGCTTAACTCGATAGATTGCTTCCCGGATCCGTTTAAATATATCACTGCCAAAGCGATAAAAATGAAGAATTAACGTTCCTCTGACGCTGTTAATGGCTGATTTCAGGATGGTATCCCCGGTCAATTCCTGCAGATCGGCGGGCTCTCCGAACACCATCTGAAGGTTTAGATTATCGTAGATGCTTGATATCATCTCACGATGAGTCGGCGGCGAATATAAAGTCTTAGTACCGATCGGAACAACAGGTAAAAACATGACTATAGCAGATCCTCTGGAAGATGCCGTATCAGCTATACCCTTGAAAGACAGGCTTTCGGGAAATTCAGCCAACAGGAACCCGGTTTCACGAAATCCCCGTTGCCAAATTATTCTCTGTGAATAACTGTGGGTCGTTACCGCGTATGTAACAATGCCCCGGATGGACTTTTTCACGATCTCTTCTCCAAGAACCATATATAGCTTATTAGCAGCCCCGGTTCCTTGAAATCTTGGTCTGGTAGCAGCCATTCCCAGTTCGGCCAGACCGGGAAGATCCTTGTCAAGTATCAGGGCCGAATGAGATACCACCTCACCTTGTTGGTTAACTGCTACTGCCGAAATAACCTCGCCAGCCTGATTCATTGCCGCTATGCGTTCAGGATAATAAATGGCTTCGTACACATAGGAGTAGCCATAAGCCTCAAAGAAGCAGCGAGAAACCTCAATCGCCTCTTCGGGTTTCATCCGGCGAATCTCCAGTTCACCGGGATCCACCCTATGAATCTCCTGACCTGTTACTGCTGACTTAATTGTGCCTTCGCTCGCCTCCATCAGTTCTGTTATCATTTTGGATGGAAGGTTTTTAATAAGACGCGTTTCTTTTCCCTTCTTTCCAAGATTGCGATACTCAATCCGGTCCATGAGCGATTTCATTAAATGACTTCCAAGACCAGCCGTGTCCGCCGTGGAAAGGGTATCGGCGGCATGATATTCAAGCGTCTGCGATGGATCAAAGGGAAGCCCTTGATCGCTTACTGTAACCACCAGAGCGGTAGTCTCGATTTCGCATTTTACCTCAAACATGGCCCGTTGTCCCGGAAAGAACGCGTGTTCAATAACATTGGTAACTGCCTCCTCCACGGCCAGCTCAATTTGAGTCTGTTCTCGTTCTTCGAAGCCCGCGAGCTCGGCAAAACCCTGAACGCATCCCAGAATCACCGGCAGGTATTTAAGATCGTTTGGCACACTCAAAGAGCAGCCCTCAAATACATCGCCCATCATATTACCTTCCAGTCCTCCCAAACAATTAAATTGCGCATATTTATCGAATACAGGA
>JBLNCH010000305.1:0-3301 GCA_050260485.1 Bacillota bacterium
AGATAGGGAACGATACGGGAAAACGTGCTGTCGGCCGCAGTGGATGGCAGGGCGATGACTGATTTCCCGCCCTTTGAAAGAGTGGCCCCGCGCACAAAATCCACCTGCCCGCCTACCCCGCTAAACTGCAGTTTGCCAATGGTCTCCGCGTTAACCTGGCCGTACAGATCAACCTGGAGTGCTGAGTTGATAGCAACCATTTTATCGTTTTGGGCAATAACCGCCGGGTGGGTAACCTTCTCCACCGGGAGCAGTACCACGCTGGGGTTCTCGCAGACGTAGTCGTAGAGTTCCCTGGTCCCCAAGAGGAAGGTGACTACCGATTTATGCGGCATGTACGATTTGCGGGAGTTGTTTATAACTCCTTTTTGCAGCAGGTCCATGGCTCCATCAGAAAACATCTCGGTATGTAGACCCAAGTCCTTGTGTTCCGTTAGACAGCTCAGCACGGCGTCCGGAATGGCCCCAATCCCTATCTGCAGCGTACTTCCATCATCGATCAGTGAAGCGACATGCCGGCCAATGGCCTGCGATACCTCATCCGGCTGGGATCTGGGGATGGTGGGCACCGGGCGATCCCCTTCCACCAGATAATCAACCTGAGAGACATGAATCAAGGTCTCACCATGGGTGCGGGGCATATTGGGATTAACCTCCGCCAGAACTGCCCGGGAGACTTCCATCATCGCCGGGGTATATCCTACAGTAATCCCCAGACTCATATAACCATCAACATCTGGTGGTGATACCTGCATCATTGAAACATCGGTCTTCCAAATACCATTACGCCAGCACTCAGCCATCTCATAGAAATACATGGGGACATAATCGGCTCGCCCTTCCTTAACCGCATTGCGGGTGGCATCAAAGACGAAGATGTTCCGCAGCTTGAAATGCTTCGATAGATTGGGCGCATAATGGGGAGCGTTCCCCACGACAATGCCATGGATGAGGGTGATGCCTGATAGCTCTTCGGCAAGCTCGACAATGGCTTCCGGTATAACCTGAGGAAACCCGCAGGTCATCGCGCCACCAACAATGTCACCGGGTCTGATCGTTCTTCTGACTGCTTCCTCAGCCGAAACCACCTTATCCTTAAACCGGGTTTTCCAATCCACTCCCTTTTCCCCTTTCTGCAACGATACTATTATGATTGTTCGGAATATTTGTACCCCATCATAATATCACAGCATCTGGTGCTGGGAAAACGATAACCATCATGGTTTCTTGCCCCAATTTATTACCTGGAGGCCAAACCGGGCTGCTTGGCAGGCAAACTCTCCCCTGCTCCTCTTCTAGCCGACCAAACCATTGGCCTTCAGAGTATCCCAAACCTTGATGGCAATAAACAGGTTCACCCGGCTGTCCATGCTGGAAAAATCAATCCCCAGCAGTTCTTCTATTTTATTTACTCTATAGTAGAGGGTATTTACATGAATGAAGAGGCTGTCAGCAGTGCTCTTCATGTTAACGTTGGAATCTAAAAGTTTACGCAGGGTGGGCATCAGTTCACCTTCAGTCTTTTCGTCATACTCAATTACTTTACCCAGCATATCCCGGCAAAAACGTTTAATATCGTGGAGGCTCTGGCTGAATATGGGATAGTAAATACCCAGGTCGGAGAACTTCTGCAGGTAATGTTTTTTACCCAATAATCTGGGCAAAGTTAAGGCAACCCGTGCTTCGTAAAAGCTTTTTCGCAGTTCATCCAGGGAATAAACCTGGCCAATGCCCTGGGACAAACATAAGTTGAGTCTTTTCTCCAGAACTGTCTTGTAGCTCATCATTGCCGGCCATTTAACGGGCTCACCAAGTCTGTCTCGATTCGAACCAACCGGGATTATCATCGTCAGAGTATCCGACCAGATGACATGAATAGGCTCATACTTATCCTTTTTTAGGCACTCATAGAGATAAGAACAGACTAACTGCATATTGGTACCGTGAGATATCTCCTCGGCCTCCACCAAGGTTACAAAATAGGACCGGTCTATTTCCAGGCGGTTTTCGCTTAGTTTTGCAATATCGCGGATACTCGCATTGCTGTTGCCAAATAGATATTCAATTAACTCTTTTTCAAAGCGTTCATTTTCCTTGCGCAGTTTTGCAAAATAGCATTTAATGGCCAGTCTGGTCTCAATCAATACCTTTAGGGCCTGAGATATTTGCTCTACCGGGATACCTCGAGCAATAACATAAGCGCTGTAACCGCCATAGCGTACACGATAATAAAGGCAGCCATTACTCCGCTGGTAGTAATAATCTCTTCCTGCAATTTGGGCGGGAATAGAAACAAAACCACCATCAACCTCAGGTGAATGGCTGACTTCCAGGGGGTAATGTATGTGCCCATCATGGTCTGCAATTATTATGGGATGTTGAAGTTTGTCTTCGACATATTCTGCAATAAATGGCAGTCCTTCATCAAGCACTCCGTCCACTAGATGTGACACGGAGTTAAGTACCATCATAGACATATGGCTCACCTCTTATACCATAGTGATGCTATGTGTATTTAACGATTAGCAAAAAACGTGCCAGGACGCTGTAAAACCGATATTAAGCCCTTCATGCGTAATAGACCACAGCCCAAATCGTTTCATATTGATTCATATGACCATAATCCCAATAATAAATTTGTGCTAAAATAAGAATAACTGGTTGTTGTATCTGTTTATTGAGGTTGTACCGTCTTTTAGAGGAAGAGAGGTGTTCATGTTGAAACATGTCGAAGACCTGCTCAGTCCCATGACTAAAAACCGCCCGGATACGCAGCCCATAGGCAAAAATGACCTCGTTCTCATGGAAAAGATCCGCCAGCATAAGGATGCTCTTATCAACCGGCGTCTCGAGGTACATAGCACAGATCTGGTCAGAAACGACGTAATCAACTCCTGGCTGAGATCTTACAACTACGGGATGGATCCCTATCTTTACAATTATGGTCCGGTATTGGACAAACATGCCTTTCAAGAAAGATTGCGAAGAAAGGATCTGCTTCTTAAGGCAGCCGATCCGTATATTTGCCAACTGGAGGCTATGCTTTCCGACGCTATAATTCTACTGTCGGATGAGGACGGCGCCATGCTGCGGGTAATTGAAGGCAATGACTCACTGAGAAGGCAGAACGAGCGCTTTAACCTAGTACCCGGATCAGTCTGGAATGAATCCACCGTCGGCACCTGTGCTCACTGTATAAGCCTGGTCCAGTGCACTCCCATGCAGATATGCGGCCCCGAGCATTACTTTGAAAAGTACGAAGAGATATCCTGCTCATCAGCCCCTATTTTGGATGTCAACT
>JBLNCH010000306.1:0-5632 GCA_050260485.1 Bacillota bacterium
CGAGCGGTCAGCCAGGTAGCCCTCGATAAGCTTACCCCATAAGGCTCTTTGTTTTTTAGCCACCCGGGCATAACCATAACCGGGGAGATCCACCAGATACCAGGTTTCATTGATAAGGTAGAAGTTGATGCTTTGAGTTTTTCCGGGAGTAGAACTGATGCGGGCCAGTCCTTTTCTCCCGGTCAAACAGTTTATAAGCGACGATTTTCCCACATTGGACCTGCCCACCATAGCTATCTCCGGTAAGGAGGGTTGGGGTAGCTGTCCGCTGTTAAAAGCTGATTTTTTGAAAACCGCCGAATCAATTTGCATGATTTTCGTTAACGAAAGCACGTTCCAGAACCTGGTCCATATGATCTACGAGGACGAATTCCATCTTGCGCTTTACGTTTTGCGGTACTTCTTCCAGATCCTTCTTGTTGTCGGCCGGCAGAATTACAGTCTTAATCCCCGCCCGGTGAGCCGCCAGGACTTTTTCCTTAATCCCTCCAACCGGCAGGACTCTTCCCCGCAGGGTGATCTCGCCGGTCATGGCCAGGTCGGTATTTACCGGCCGGTTCGAGAAGGCTGAGGCCAGGGCAGTAGCAATGGTTATCCCTGCTGATGGTCCGTCTTTGGGTATCGCACCCTCGGGGACATGCAGGTGGATATCCGTCTTTTCATGAGCATCGGGCTCAATGCCCAGGTAATCCTGACGTGATCTCACATAGGACAGCCCGGCTTGGGCCGACTCCTTCATTACTTCACCCAATTGACCAGTCAGGGTTAATCTACCTTTACCCTGCATCAAGGCCACTTCCACGGATAGAATATCCCCACCGGATTCGGTCCAGGCCAAACCGGTCGATAACCCCACCTGGCTTTCTTTCTCCGCCATCCCATAACGATAACGAGGCGGTCCCAGGAAGGTCGCCAGATTATTTACTCCAGCCTTAACGGATTTATTGCGATTCTTCACCACTTCCCGAGCGGTTTTACGGCAGATGGAGGCTATCTCGCGTTCCAGGTTTCTGACCCCTGCTTCCCGGGTATACTCCCGGATAATTTTTCTAACTGCGCCTTCTGATATAGTAAGGTTTTGGGCCTTCAGTCCGTGTTCCGCGATCTGTTTCTTAACCAGGTAATCAAGGGCAATATGAACCTTCTCCTCCTCAGTGTAGCCGCTGAGGTGTATAACCTCCATCCTGTCCAATAGAGGTTTGGGTATATTATGCCATGAGTTTGCAGTAGTAATGAACATTACCTTGGAGAGGTCGAAAGGAACCTCCACATAATGATCACTGAACATATAGTTCTGCTCCGGGTCCAGGACCTCAAGCAGTGCGGAAGACGGGTCACCTCTGAAGTCAGAGGTCATCTTATCTATCTCATCCAGCAGGAAGACCGGGTTCTTCGATCCCGCCTGCTTCATACCCTGCAGAATCCGCCCTGGCATGGAGCCAACGTAGGTACGCCGGTGCCCGCGAATTTCGGCTTCATCTCTGATACCGCCCAGCGATATCCTGACAAACTTGCGGTTTAATGCTCTGGCGACCGATTTACCGAGACTGGTCTTTCCCACACCAGGTGGTCCCACGAAACACAGTATCGGCCCTCTCATCTTTTTGGCCAGCTTTCTGATTGCCAGGTATTCAAGAATACGCTCCTTGGGTTTCTCCAGGCCATAGTGGTCTTCATTCAAAATATTCTCCGCAGCGGACAGGTCAAGACGGTCCCGGGTTTCATTACTCCAGGGGAGTGACAGAACCCAATCCAGGTAGTTGCGGACAACCACGGCTTCAGCTACCATGGGAGGCATCTTTTCAAGTCTTTCTACCTCCTTCAAGGCCTTCTCCTGCACTTCTTCCGGTAGGTTGGCCTGGGCTATCTTCTCCCGCAGCTCCTCAACCTCGCCAGCACGATCATCCTTATCTCCCAGCTCTTTCTGGATCGCCTTCATCTGTTCGCGCAGGTAGTATTCCTTCTGGGTCTTCTCCATGGCCTTGCGCACCCGGATATTGATCTTGCGTTCCAGCTCCAGAACTTCCATTTCCTTGCCCAGGAGTTCACACAGAAGTTCCAGTCTCCGTTTTACGTTAATTGCCTCCAGTATGGCCTGCTTCTCATTGATCTTTAATGACAGGTGAGAGCCGATAACATCCGCCAGCCTTCCGGGCTCGGTAATGGAAACCACAGAAACTACTGTCTCCGGTGGGATCTTTTTACTCATGCGCACGTACTGTTCAAACTGATAGACCAGGGTCCGGGTTAATGCCTCAATCTCAGAATTTTTTTGGACTGCTCTTTCCCAGATCTCTGTAATCTGTACCCTGAACAGTGAATCGTTTTCCAGGTACCTGTCAATCCTGGCCCGACGTAGTCCTTCCACCAGAACCCTCATGGTTCCACCCGGCATTTTCAAAACCTGTTTGATCTCAGCTACAGTACCTATCTCATAGATATCCTGCTCTCCGGGATCATCAGTCTGAGCCTCTTTCTGGGTAGCCAAAAAGATCTCCTTGTCATCAATCATAGCCTCCTCAATAGCATTGATTGACTTCTCCCGTCCCACATCAAGGTGGATTACCATGTATGGAAAAACCAATACTCCCCTAAGCGGTAGGAGAGGAATTTCTCTGACTTGTTCGGTTGTTTGACTGCTTAACACTAAAACAACACCTCCACCGTTTCAGGCGCAAGTATATTCTACTATATGTAATATGGCCCCGCAACTCGACAAAATAAGGGCAGACTAGTAAGTCTGCCCTATTACCTTGCTTTACGTGGGTAATCCTGTACTGTTCCTTAATATTCCATATCAGTATTTCTAAGCACCTAATCAGAAGGTGCTCACTTCAGATGCCGGAGCAAATTCAGTACCGATGATCGGCAGCCGGCTAACTCTCTTGTTTAGAAATCCCGGCATTACCACATCTAGAACCTCTTCCAAAGTGCTTACCGGGATCACCTCAATACTCGTCATATCGTCAAATATCTTGAGCCAGTTGTCTTTGGGGATTATAACCCGCTTGATACCGTTCTTGCGAGCGGCCTCAATCTTGGCAATCACCCCTCCTACCGGCTTGATCCTCCCTCGAACTGATACCTCCCCGGTCATAGCCAGAAGATTGTCCACCTCATAGTCTTCCATTGCCGATAGAACGGCTACTGCCATGGCCACCCCAGCCGAGGGACCGTCAACCGGGGTGCCACCGGGAAAATTAATATGAACATCGTATCCCCGCATATCGACCCCACAGACCCATCTGAGAGCAGTCATTACCGCTTCGACCGACCCTCGAGCTGCACTCTTGCGGCGCATGGTGCGATTATGCGTGCCAACCTCCTCCTCGTCTATTACTCCCGTAGCATTCCATCTGCCGCGCCCATTCTCCACCTTTATGGTAACCGCCTCCACCTCGATTACCACTCCCTGGTTGGGACCATAAACCGCCAGGCCGTTCACCATCCCCACCCCTGGTGATTCACTTCTCTTTCTATCACCGCGGGGTGAGTACTGTCCGCTTTGAACCACCTTTTCCACGATTTGCAGGGTAACCCGGCTGCTGTTGCGGCTCCGGGCCATACCGGTAGCCAATTGCACCATGTTGACAGCCTCCCGCCCATTGGTGGCGTAACGGGAAAGTTCCGCCAATGCCTCCTCCTCAATCTCAAAGCCCACCTTATCGAGAGCTTTTTGGGCAATCATCAAAATCTCGTTTTCTTCCAAAGGACGGAAGAAAATTTCCAGACACCTTGAACGTAAGGCAGGAGAAATCTCATGCGGCATTCTGGTAGTCGCCCCCACCAGCCTGAAATCGGCCGGCAGGCCATTCTGAAACATGTCGTGTATGTGAGCCGGAATGTTTGAATCATCCTTGCTATAATAGGCACTCTCCAATATTACCTTGCGGTCCTCCAGGACTTTGAGCAGTTTATTCATCTGAACTGAATGCAGTTCCCCAATCTCGTCGATAAACAGTATCCCCCCATGGGCTTTGGTAACCGCCCCGGGCTTGGGTTGCGGAACTCCAGCCGAGCCCATAGGCCCAGCTCCCTGATATATGGGATCATGTACGGAACCGATTAACGGGTCGGCTATTCCCCGCTCGTCGAACCGTGCTGTGGTCGCATCAATCTCAATGAACTCCGAGCTCTCGTTAAAGGGGGAAAGCTCATTCTTTTTAGCGTCTTCGAGTACCAGGCGAGCGGCGGCAGTCTTCCCGATCCCCGGGGGACCGTATATTATCACATGCTGGGGATTGGGACCGCACAATGCTGCCCGCAAAGCCTCAATACCGTCATCCTGGCCGATCACATCAGCGAAACTGGTAGGACGGGTTAAGCTTGATAACGGCTCCGTAAGCGCAACCCCCCTCATTTTTTTCAGTTTATCCTTCTCCTTGTAAGACTCCTTGACCACGGCAGTTCTGCTGCCCTGCTGGTTGTGCAGCAGGTTCCAAAAATACAGCCCGATCACAATGGCAAAGAATAACTGAATCACGGCCACAAGACCGCTTAATCCACCAAACGCTTCACTCATGCTGTCCACCCTTTCCGCAAGGTTGTGGTGATAGTATTGCCGATTATGGGACGATTAAATGCTGGTCAGTAAAGTAAAAAAAGGCAGCTTCCGGTGTCAGCTGTTGATGGGATTGAAAGGTGTCCATGATTCAGGTGTGCTCAGTAACAATCTGTGAGCCGGATGGCCTAGTTTACACGTGATTTTCATTCTGCTGTCGACCCGCCATCAGCATTAAAGCTGATGGCTCGAATTTCCGAGCTTGGTTTTCTTTGACCTGCAGACCAGCAGAAAGAAACAGCCGGAAATTCAAGGACCCGAATAACCGGCTGTTATGAACTACTCGCTCTGGTCGCTTAACAACCAGACAATGAACAACTTGTTTTTCCCTGCTATGAGCTTGCCAGATGCTTGCAATCAGTACAGTCCAACGTTTTTATTCAGCTTTCCTGGTCTTACAGCCCATACAGCCTCCGGGGGTTCTCCACCAGCAGTTTGTTTATGTCCGCATCGGTGGCCCCACCTGCTTTAAGAGCCGGTACAAAGGTGGTGAAGATATTACTCCAGTTCCAATTTGCGATGGGTTCCAGGGCTTCTGCGGGCAGGTCCGGTGTAGCCCTTCCCAGCCATACCTGGATGAAATCATGTGCCAGGAGTATCTGATCAGTGTAACCGGCCTTTATCAGTGCCAGAACTGTTTCCACCCGCTGCGAGTCCATAGGACAGGCGGCGTAGACCTGCAGACCGATGCGATCGAAAGAGATGTATACTCCTTTATCGAGAACCCGCTTCTGGTAGTCCAGGTCAAGGT
Organism: Bacillota bacterium; assembly: GCA_050260485.1. Lineage (GTDB taxonomy): Bacteria > Bacillota > Syntrophomonadia > Syntrophomonadales > DTU052 > DTU052. The sequence goes on from JBLNCH010000306.1 coordinate 5,313, forward strand.
TACCTTCCATATGTCCTATCTGAATCTTCTTGGGATTGACTCCCCGAGAAATCAGGAAATCAGCCTGTTCAGGCCCCATGGTTCCTTCCTGGGTATGGGTAATGATTACGGTGTTCGTTTCCGCAGCCACCCTGGCAGCAGCAGTAAAGAAAACCTTTTCATAATCGGTTATAACACCCTTGCTGCTGGCCAGCTTGATCACACCAGCTTTAATGTCGGTTCCCATTATCCCCTGGGTGATTTCCGCTTTCATCATGTGGTAGACCTCGGCGGTAATATCAGTCAGCCCCGACCGGTATTTAAAGTATGCGGGTGCACCT
>JBLNCH010000307.1:0-3152 GCA_050260485.1 Bacillota bacterium
CAGGTGCTTCGAACATGCCCTAGCTCATAATGCAACTTTAAAATCTCAGAAATAATTGTACTCCGAATTTCTATTGAAGACATTCCATAAATTATGTAATGATTCCTGCCGCCAGTCCGCATGGTTCCGGATAAATAATGGCTCTGTTCAGTACAAGTTCTGGGCAGAAAAGGCATCACCAACGAGTCATAGTATTTGCCTTCGGCGATCGGAGCTCAGGTGCAACTCTTTGTCAACACCGGTGATTTTTTTTGCGCAGTTTTTTGGAGTGAGTGTACAGCGGTTATAATCGGTTGGTGTTCAACGGCGTTTAAAAGGAGATTGGATTTATATCGATGACTTTATCTACTTGCTGCTGTTTTACAAAAGAGAAACACCTGGTCTTTCCATAACCTCACTAAACGACTACCCGTGACTTCAGTTCTTAACAAAACCTTCAATCCAAATCTCCCGGTTCTTTTCGAGATTAATATATTTATCCCCGGTCTGAACCAACGGACGAGCAGGTTCAGCTTTGTTGGGCAAGATTACATCAGCTATCTCTCCCGTACTTAGTAGAACCTGCTGCCCGGGAGACATATCCAGAATATAGTTGACAAAGCGAATCACTATTTGCGGATCGAGCCTGCCGCTAAAAGCATCGGCCATCAGCTCTTCTGAAGCCCTGAATATTGACAGAGGCTTCCGGTAGACCCTCTCTGAAGTCATGGCGTCAAAGGCATCAGATATGGCTAAAATCCGGGAAAAGATGTGGATAGTATTTGGTGGGAGACTGAGCGGATAACCTCTTCGGTCCAGCCTTTCATGATGCTGCAACACTGCCAGTTGTACCTCAAGCTCCACCCCTCCTGCAGATTTCAGAATCTCATACCCGTATTGAGGGTGCTTCCTCATCTGCTCCCACTCATCATTGTCCAAAGCTCTCGGTTTGTTGAGAACTTCGTCAGGAATTTTAACCTTTCCTATATCATGCATCACACCAGCCGTACCTACCAGCTTGGCGACCTTTTCCGGGAGGCCAAGCAACTGGCATATCTTAACACTGAAGGCCCCCACAGCTATGGAGTGCTGTACCGTGTATTCGTCCTTGTTGCGGAGCATTAACAACTGATTAAACACATTGGTTGAATTGATAACCGCCGGATAGAAAATATTGACGGCTTCCTTAAGGTCATTGCAGTCGATTGGCCGACCGGATCGCACACTTTCTATTATATCGCTTACAATTACCTGCCCTACAAGAAAAGCCCCGTCAAATTTAGAATTCCCTTCCTTCCCGGAGGAAGGCGATTCCGGCTCCTCACTTTCAATACACACCTCAGAAAATCCTGATGCCATCAGCTTCTCAACCATGGTTGGCTTCAAGACTGTTCCTTTGGCTACCAGCAATTGTCCCTGAAGAGAATATATATTGTGAGCTACGACAGCCCATAAGGGCAGATCGTGGAGGTTTTTCTTAATCATGCGCAAAGTTCCCTACTAACCCGCCATTACAACTAACACTCTAATGACACCGCATTGTGCCAATGTAACCTGCACGAACAATTCCGGAACACATCACTAAAGCTCAACAGGGTGTTCTGGTTGGTGAAGATCAACATATTGTCTTATTAGCATTTAACCAGCAATGAACAATATAAATATTTTTACTTTAATACCATATGATTCTGTATAATTTTCAATATCCCTGCATATTTTGACAAAATGTGAGATCGACTTTTTTTGGTTAGTGGCGAATTGGTCTATCAGGTGTATAGCTTGTTAAAAGCCTGTGATATGAACTTGATTTGCAGAGTCCTTTATGGGGGGCTTTAGCTCAATAAGAGAGGTGGCGTCTGAAGGGCCTAATTGTCACTGGTGTTCTGTTCGATTATCGCCATTATAAACCGGCTTACCTGACGAATGGTCTCCTCAAACGTGAGGCCGTTTCTCAAGATGAATTCAGGGTTTACCACGGCTTGAATTACTGCAATGATGATGGCCGCCGTAATGCGAGGGTCAGTTTCCTGAATAAGCTGCGAATTACTCCGCTGCCGGATGACATCCAACATGTATTGAAATCGGCTGAGTCTGAACTCGTCGATTTTTCTCCACAGATGGGGATAACGTTGCTGGAGGTCAGCCAGGGCAGGTACACCAAGCAGGAATCTGCCTTCCTCAGTCAGGCGGGTCAATAAAGCTGACAGCATCTCGGCTGGTTTCATCTCGGTGCTGACTATTGCCCGCAGTTGCTTTTCCATGGTCGCCATAAAGTCATCGATGGCGGCTTCGATAATCTCATCCTTGCTGGCGAAGTAACGGTAGACGGTTCTCTTGCTCACCCCGGCCTGGGCAGCCAGTTCATCAATGGTTACCCCGGAAAATCCACGGCTTACTGATAGCTCCCGGCAGGCTCGGATAATTCTTTCTCGGATTCCCATGTGCTTCTCCCTTCTGTTGTTGCTCTTTAGGTAATCTTCTTCGTGAATTTCAGGGTGGCTATGGTGGTAAAGACTACCGAAAATACCAGCAATGAAGCTACCTGCCCGGTAAGGTACTCCACTCCGATACCCTTAAGGATTATGCCTCTGATAATGTCCAGGTAGTAGGTTAACGGGATTATATTGCTGATGTAATAGATGATCTTGGGCATAGCTGCCCGGGGAAACATGAAGCCGGACAGAAGTATGCTGGGCAGCATCACGAAAAAGGACATCTGAAAAGCCTGCATCTGGGTACGCGCGATATTGGAGATCATAAGGCCGAGGCCCAGTGAAGCGGTGATGAAAAACAGAGTCAGCCCATAAAGCTGCAGCAGGCTGCCTTTGATCGGCACTTGAAAGACCAGGACCGCGACCAGCAGGGCTACAGTAATCTGCAGGTAACCCAAAACAATATACGGCACGATCTTACCGAGCATAAGCTCCAGCGACTTGATGGGGGTGACAATCAGCTGTTCCAGGGTTCCTCTTTCCCGTTCACGCACGATGGCCACCGCGGTGAGGATCACCATGGTCATGGTCACGATTATGCCCAGTATGGCGGGGACCATATAGTATGCGGTGATCCCATCGGGGTTATACCAGGGGCGCACCCTTATATCATACGGGGCTCCCGACAGTTGAATCTTCTGGAACAACATATCCTGAGATTTCAGCAGGCCGATGGAGTTG
>JBLNCH010000308.1:0-2502 GCA_050260485.1 Bacillota bacterium
ACCACCTAAAACCGAATAAGAGATTACTCGCCCCAGGTTATACTTGAGGCTGGGCATTAACTGTTGAGTTTTATCTGCCCTAGTTTCCTCAAACTGGTTCCCTATGCATTGGGAAATATTAATGCCACCACACATGGCCACGCAATGAACGGAGGTTATCAAGCCAACCACGAATAGTAATCCATAGCCCATCTTCTGGCTGATTTGGGGTACAAAACTGAATCCTACGGTATTGTTTATTACCAGGTAAGCTGCCAGCACCATGATCGCTATCCCCAATAACTGGCTGAAGGACATGGCTCCACTGCGGCCGGAGACCGGATTACTGCTATCGTCCTTGGTTCCGCCTTTAATCCGGTAATCCAGCCTTTCTATGCAATCAGCAATCTGTTTGCAATCAACCTGCACGGGGTCGTAAGTCAGTTCCAATCGCGATTTAACATAGTCAGCTTGGGCCTTAACAACGCCCGGAATCTTGGTTAATTCTTGTTCAACGCGAAGTTCACAGCTGTTGCAGTGCATACCTTCAATAATCAGAGTTGTTTGCACCACTCTGTTTCCCATGCTCCCAACCTCCCATAACTGGCCCTTTACAGCTGCTCTTTTGACAATTGTTTGTTCCATCATAAGTTGAGATTGTGTAGAAATTATGAAGACACGATTATTCTATCTGATTCCAATAATTCGGGGTTTCCTGACAGACATGGCGGTTCAGCCAGTTAGAAAACAGCAGGTGCCCGCGGCTTCACCACAAATCCGGGGCAGCACAGCCTGGCGCTTTCAGTTAGTTGCAACTACTACATGTACGCAATGAATACCACGTAGTGACAGCAAGTGCCGATACCGGTGTTGTATATCTTACCGCTCCCAGTCATCTGGACTGTGCTCTTATTAAAATACCCGCTTTTCGTACCTAGTGATCTTACGTAATTCCTGGGAGAGCTGATTAAACTCATCCGGATTTAGCGACTGCTGGCCATCAGAGAGGGCCGCGGCCGGATTCTGATGGACTTCAACCATAACTCCATCAGCTCCGGCGATAAGGGCGGCTTTGGCAACCGGGCTGACCAGACTGCGGATACCGCTTCCGTGGCTGGGGTCAACAAACACCGGCAGGTGAGACAGGGTTTTAACCAGGGGAATGGCGTTTATATCAAGGGTGTTGCGGGTGGCAGTTTCAAAGGTTCTGATTCCCCTCTCGCACAGCATCACCCGCTGGTTACCGGCCTCCAGTATGTATTCGGCAGCCAGGAGCCACTCTTCTATCGTCGCCGACAAACCGCGTTTCAGCATGACTGGCATCTTTATCCGGCCCAATTCTTTCAGCAGGGCATAGTTCTGCATATTACGGCTTCCCACCTGAATGATGTCCGCGTGGCAGCAGACCGCATCAAGGTTACGGATATCCATCAGTTCAGTTATCACCGGCAGACCGGTCACCGACCGGGCTTCAGCCAGGATGTCCAGTCCCTCTATTCCCAGGCCGGAAAAGGAATAAGGGGAAGTGCGCGGTTTAAAGGCTCCTCCGCGCAGAATATGAAGGCCGCTGTTTTTTAACCTCACCGCAAGCTCCAGGTAATCGTCACGGTTTTCAACCGCGCAGGGTCCGGCTATAAGTGTGAAATATCCCTGACCAATCATGACCGGAGCCGATGCCGGGCCTGGTACCTCAATTATGGTTTGATGAGTCTTCTCTCGGCGTAACGCCAGCTTACAAGCATTCATTTTTCCCTCTCCTGTCGTGGGTATCGATTAAGATAATAGTGACAGCCTGAATGCCTCCTATTCGGGGGCACCAGACCATGAAACGCGTCACCAATATTCTACAACTTGTCTGGGTTCAGGATGCATTTCGCACGCCTCCCTTACCTCCTGCATAAACATATTTATTGCTGCTGGATCCTTGCCCCCGCGGGGATACTCAACCCCGCTGGAGACATCTACCCCCATGGGCCGATACAGGCGGATGGCCCGGGCTACATTACCGGGCCTTAGCCCCCCGGCCAGAATGATATTATCGAAGTTCCCAAGGAACTCAAGCAAATCCGGAGCAATGACCTGACCTGTCCCCCCCCTTCTCCCCGGGGAGTAGGCGTCCAGCAGGAAGGCCCATGCTTTCCATCCCTGAAGATCATAAGGGGTAATAGGATATTGAACGGAAAAAGCCTTGATAACCGGATAATTCAGTTCTGCCACGTATTCCCGGGGTTCATGTCCGTGCAGTTGAATAATATCCAGTTTGCATTCGCGGGCCACCTGTTTTACCGTTTCCAGGGCTGCATTGACGAACACTCCCACCTTAAGGATTCCGCCTTGAACGGAGTGGTTAATGCGGGCCGCATCCTCCGGACTGATCATCCTGGGTGAGGGGGCGAACACCTGACCGTAAGCGGCAGCACCGGCCAGCCGGACGGCCTTGGCTTCTTCCAGAGTCCGGATGCCGCAGATCTTCACCCAGATCATCTTATACCCTCCTTCCCCGCCAGTTCGCCGAGTTTCTGA
>JBLNCH010000309.1:0-5067 GCA_050260485.1 Bacillota bacterium
ATGAACACCAAGAGACCGGCCACGAATTTGGATCCCCAGTCCCCCCAATCCGGCAGGGTCATCTCCCCCCTGATTCCGGCACGCATTGACTCCAGAGTATACCCGGTGGAAAACAGGTTGATAACGGGTATTACATTCAGAGCCCCGCCGATAAGGATTTTTTCCACCCATTTTTGATCCTCAAACGGGTACTTCAGGACCTCTCCAATATCGAACACCATGCATTCTCCTCTCCACTTCAACCGTTTTTTACCAGAATACAACATAACCCAAGAACTTCGCCACGACTCCACTGATAATACGATATTGACAGATTTTATAAACTATTACTAATCCCGCCTCACATTATGGCCGGTGGTTGATTCTTATATCGCCCGGCTCGGAACAGTTTTTCATCCACCACGATTTTACGGTCTTTAAGGCGATGGTTCCCAGGTATAAGACGAAGGTGCACAGGACGATGGTCGCACCGGTGGCTGTACCCCACAGGTAAGAGAGGAACAGGCCCGTGAGCCCGGAGATGATGCTGATAACTACTGCCAGGAAATGGTAGGATCTCATATTTTCGGCCAGGTTGCGAGCGGAGGCGGCCGGCAGTATGAGCAGGGCATTTATGATCAGTATGCCGATCCACTGTATGGATATGGTCACTATCAAAGCCAACAGGACGGAGAACAGCATCTCTACCAGATATACGTTGACTCCCTTGCTGCGAGCTAACGCCGGGTTGGAGCTTACCAGAAACAGGCGGTTGAAAAACAACCCCCAGAAAAGGAGTACCAGTACCAGAGCTACCAGCAGCAGGTTCAGTTCCTGGGGAGCAATGCTCAGGAGGTCACCGATCAGGTATTGCGAATAGCGGTTGAATCCCCCTCCACGGGACAGGATTACCACACCCAGAGCAACGGCGGTAGAAAAGAAAACACCGATAACCGTGTCCGCCGAAGCCTCGGTTGTTCGCCTGGCCCAGGTAATACCGATCGCCAGGATTACAGCAAAGATGAGCATAGCCCATAGCGGATCACCTGCGCCCAACAATACACCAATGGCAATCCCGGTTAGAGCCGCGTGGCCAATAGCATCTGAGAAAAAGGCCATATTGTTGTTCACCACCATGGTTCCAAGGAGTCCAAAAATGGGCGATACCAACAGCACGGCCAGCAGAGCATTCTTCATGAAGTCAAACTCAACCCAGCTAAAGGAGAAAAGGCTGTCAACCAGGGTATACCACACTTCAATCATGGGTTCACCTCACCATTTGGGTGATGTATGGTTGTTGCCGCCTCCTGGCCGTGGCAGATTTCGGAGGTCCACCGCCGGCCGAAGAGATTGAGGAACAGTGGATCACGGAACACCTCCGCCGGCCTGCCTGCCGCCAGAACGGTCCGGTTCAGCAGGACAATCCTATCGGCGTATTGGGAGATCATCCCATGATCGTGAGAGACCATGATGATTGACAGGTCATGCACCCTTCGCAACTCGGACACCATGCTGTAAAATATTTCCAGACCGCGAGGGTCCACCCCCGCGACCGGCTCGTCCAGCAGGAGCAGATTGGGAACCGGGTCGAGAGCGCAGGCCAGGAGTACCCTCTGCAATTCTCCACCTGACAGTTCACACATCCTGCGGTTTATCAGTTGTTCTGCTTGAACCCGGGCCAGGGTGTCGAATACCCGCTGGCGGTTACGCCGCGGATGGGAGAGCCATACCGGGATGTTGGATATGCAGGCGGAGCAGAAATCCAGCACGCTGGCCGGAGATCCCGGTCCAAAATCCAATCGCTGCGGGACATAACCGATAAGAGGGCGCCCGGTTCGTACCCCCCCGGCATCCAGAAAATGCATGTTTCCGCTGAAGGGAATTTCCCCTACTATCGCTTTTAATAATGTGGTCTTGCCTGCACCATTGGGGCCGATTATTCCGGTCAATTCTCCGCAATGGATGTGGAGATTAATATCGTACAGCAAGGTATTCCCGCCGATACTGACCCCGAAGTTGTCCAACCGCGTACAGCACAGATCACATTTCCCAATCTTTTTATCTCTATTAATCACGACTCACTCAATGCCTCCACTAGAACCTGCAGATTCCTTCTCATTATCTCTATATAAGCTCCGGGATCATCCGGCCCTGAAACCACCGGGTCAAGGGTGTATATCCTGCTACCAGTCTCACGGGCGATAGTCTCGGCCGCCTTGGTCGAGTACTGCGGCTCAACGAATATAGCCTTAACTCCGGACTGGCGAATGATTTCTATAGTCTCTGCCAGTTCGGCCGCACTGGGCTCAGAGCCAGGCTCCCGCTCCACCACAGCCACGATATTCAGGCCAAACTCGTGGGCAAAATAGGGAAAGGCCTCGTGAAAGGTGACGATATCCCTGTTGGGTATTTGCTCTAATTCTTCGTGCATCTCGGTCCTCAGTGCTTTCAGTTCACTTATATAACGGGATGCGTTTTCCTGGTATGCCGGGCCGTTTTTTATGTCCAATCCGGCCAACTGGTCCGCGATGTTTTGGACCTGCTTCATCGCCAGAGACACGCTCACCCAGACGTGAGCGTTCTCTTCCCCGTGCCGGTCCTTGAGCAGGGATATTCCCCGGCTTGCGTTCACAATCTTCAAACCCGGCCGTTGCCGGGCAGCCTGGTCTAAAAAGCTCTCCATCCCTGCTCCATTTACCACCAGTATATCAGCCTCATGCAGTCGCTTAAGGTCACTGGTTGTGAGGTGGTAGTCATGAAGACATCCAGTTACTGTGCGGGTGATGTTCACCACTTCCACTCCGGGGATATCATGAGTGACGTTCCTGGTCATTATGTAGATGGGGTAAAAAGAGGTGGCGATAACCAGGTTTTCATTATTTTCGGTGGCAGCGGAGCTGCCACAGCCACCAATTACCATAGGCTGTAAAAGCAGCATCAAGACCAAAACTAAAACCAGTGTATTTCTTCCAGGCGAGGGAACCGCCTCTCCGCACCGGTCTCTTTTCCTCATCAGTTGACCTCCCTATCCCTTGACAAACGAGACCGGTAATGCTGTTCTGTCTCGCTCGCCGGGTACTTGCAGGGCTTATTTTATTATACTGCGACACTCTCATTATATCTTAACCGGCGGATTTCAAACCTGCACCATCAAAAATTAAGCCCGCCACCCTTAAGGTATGCGGGCTCTATCGGGATTAGTTTTATTAATCGGCTTGTCTAGGCAGCACTGGGAGCTTAGGAGAAAAGCTCTTTACGCCCGACCGTAGAGCTTTCTGACCTCGGTTTTGAGGATCTTGCCGGCAGGATTATGAGGGATATCATCCACGATCTGGATAAACCGCGGCCGCTTATACTTGGCCAGCTTATCCACGCAGTATTCCGAGAGTTCCTCCGGGGTTACTGATTGACCGGGTTTAAGTGATACCACGGCTTTAACCGATTCGCCCCAATCGGGATGGGGCACTCCAATTACCGCGGTCATCATGATTGCCGGGTGACTCATTAAAACATCCTCTACCTCTTTGGAATAGACGTTCTGTCCCCCGGAGATGATCATATCCTTGGCCCTATCCACAAAGTAAATGTAGCCGTCCTCATCGTAAGTAGCCAGATCACCGGATCGTACCCATCCATTGACGATGGTCCCTTTGGTTTTTTCCGGGTCCCTAAAATACTCAATCATGACTCCCCCGCCGCGCACTGCTATCTCGCCCACCTCTCCAGGTTTGACGAGGTTGCCCTCGGCGTCAATAATGATGGTTTCGGAGCCGACTACACCGGCCTTGCCGATACTGCGGGTCTTGATCTCAATCTCTTCGGGATAGAGTGCCAATCCTGTCGGTCCGGATTCGGTAAATCCATAAACCTGCTGCAGTTTGTTCTTCCCTCTTATTCCGAACCTATCCAGGATTAAGTAGATGTCCTCTTCCGCGATGGGGCTTCCCCCCAGGACAAACATCTCCATGGAGCTGAGGTCATATTTACTGACATCCAGCAGCTTGGCACAGGTAAGATAAACTACCGCCGGGCCAAAAAAGTGGGTGGTCTTTTCATCCTGAATGGTCTGCAGGAAGAGTTTGGGATCAAAAGCTTCCAGGATCACATTGCTGCCGCCAACATAAATTGCACCCAGGAAATACAGGTGCAAGGGAGCTGAATGGAACAGCGGCATCATGGCCAGGTTGCGGCTGTTCAGGTTCATCCGGTGGCCCAGGGCCCCAGAGTTGCACACGGTGTAAAGAATACCGCGATGACTGAAAACAGCGCCCCGGGGAGTGCCGGTGGTACCGGAGGTATAGATTATGGAACACAGGTCGTTTTCGTCGATGTCTACGGTGGGCATTTCATCAGAAGCCTGGTTTATCAAATCACGGTAGCTGAGTTTGCCCGGTATAATATCCGAACTGATGATAATGAAATTATTTACTGACGGTAGTTCGCCCTCTATTCCCTGAAGTACCGGTGCAAAAACCTCGTCGTAGATGAACATCCTGGCCTCGCAGTTATTGACAATGAACTGCACCTAAGCTTTAACCAGGCTTATATTGATAGGGACTACCACCGCTCCGGCCTTCAAAATGCCGAAATAGACGGCTACAAACTTCTCGGAGTTGCGCATCATCATGGCAACCCGGTCTCCTTTTTTTATGCCCAGATTGATTATTGCGTTGGCAAAGCGATTGGAGAGATTGTTTAACTCCTGGTAGTTCAATCGCAAATCCTTGAATACTATGGCCTCTTTGTCCGGATACTTCCGAGCGTTTCTGTACATCAGTTCCGCAACATTCATTCTGTCGATACACCGCTTAGGCGGTGCATCTCCACCTCCTCCTCCATAAAATAGGAATAAAAACGGGCACAAGCAGACCAGTTTGCTAATCTCTATAACTGGTTCTTTGCGGAATTACCGGGTACATTAGAAGATAATTAACGGAGGGTTGCCGTATATCCTGAAATATTGCCTGGTTTAAAGTGGTACTCGTCAAAGCATGCTGCCTTCACCCCCTTTCAAAAATCCTTTTCCCTCCGGTGAGGGTCGTTTACCTGTAACACTGCTCCGTACAGCAACACCTTTCTCATACATTG
>JBLNCH010000310.1:0-6777 GCA_050260485.1 Bacillota bacterium
CAAACATAGCCACCGACGCGCCGGTTAGCCCACCAATAAGTGCATGGGATGAACTGCTGGGAATGCCGAAATACCAGGTAACAAGGTTCCAGGCAATGGCACCAACCAGAGCCATAATCAGTACCGTCCCGTCAACCATATCCGGCTTGATTATGCTGCTGCCGATGGTCTTGGCCACGGCAGTCCCACTGAGGGCCCCTAGGAAATTTAAACCTGCCGCTAAAAAAATGGCGTTACGGGGTGACAGAGCCTTGGTGGTCACGGATGTGGCAATGGCATTGGCGGTGTCATGAAACCCGTTAACATAATCGAAGATGAGCGCCAATATGACTACAAGAACTAGAAGAATGAAACTAAGCATCTTTTCTCTGTGACTCCTTTTATTTTACTGGAAAAAGCTTTGTTAATAGAGGGCCCGCGAGTTAACCCGGTTTGGCACTTTTTAAGCCAGGACTCCGGTACGATCAGGTTGTCACCAAAAGCACCTGCCTTCTTAGCATTTACAGATAAAAGAGCGATTCCATTGTGGTATGGCGAATCGCTCTTAGCGTCAGTTGCTATTCGGTTGTAGTGATGACTAATGGTTTCGCATAATAATCCACCCACGGGGCGGGTTAAGTCCTGTACTGTCGACCATTGATCTCTATCCTGGTCGATGGGATAGTAAGACACCTTGGGTACCCGATCCTCCGGTGAACACTGTAATGAGTCAGCAGTGTACTCCCCGGCAACAGGTACATTCAATGCGCTTACCTGTACTTGTAGTGCTTTAACTTGCACCTGATCCCTCTTGACTCTCAATAGTCCCAACCTGCATCTTGAGCAACCAATACCCGGGGTGAATCTAATGCAGGTCTGGCCCTTGTCAAATACTACGTTTAAGTCCATAACAAAATACTAAGTAAACTGTTACTTACAACCGAGGTCATTGGGAGAGCCTTTCTCAAAATAAAGCATGATCTCCAAAAAAATTGTAACACAGCCTTCATTCAGGCTGTGTTAAGTTCCTGTTAACTCCTGCTAATTTTGTGTAAACATACGCCGGGCTCTATCCAAAGTCATGAAAGACCCGGTTATCAGGATGTATTCTTCATCCCGAACTTCCTCCAGCGCCTTCCGGATTCCATGGTCTATCTTTGCTGCCAGTTCAACCTCAGTAAAAATCTGATTGGCTTCCTGATATCTCTTTAACCAGTCCCGCGCCCTATTACCTTCAGGACGGGTAATAATACATAAGCGTGTATGGGCCTCAAGGCTCCTAAATATTCCCGGACCATCCTTATCATCGAGGATGCCGATCACCAGGACCCGGTTCCTGTCGGGATAAATCTCCTCAAGGGCTCGGGCCAGACTCTGTGCACCATGCAGGTTGTGCGCCGCATCCAGGATAACCTCAGGATTCCGGTGAACCCTTTCCATTCTCCCCGGCCATCTTATTGATGACAGGGACTTATTGAGGTCTTCCCTGACCGGGAAACCCTTCTGCTGCAGGTCATCCAAGATGGTGAGAGCGGTAGCCAGGTTCTCCAGCTGATAACTCCCCGGCAGGGAAAAGTGGATCTCTTCCGCCGAAAACTGGCCGGTCCGAAAATCCAGGATAAATCCCTCCAGACCCTGGTTCCGTATCCGGGCAAGCCGGGTCGTTTCTCCGGCCAAATAAAGCGGTGATCCCTTTCGGGAGCAAACATTGCTTAAGATTTTCAAAACCACGGGATCGTTATCGCCATAAACAAGCGGAACACCAGGTTTGATTATACCCGCTTTGTTGTAGGCGACATCCTGAAGTCTGGGGCCCAGGTACTGGAGATGATCCAGGCTGACATTAGTTATTGCGGTCACCAGAGGGTGGACCACATTGGTTGAATCATAGGTTCCTCCCATACCGGTCTCGATAATCGCAATATCAACCCCCTGGCGTTCAAAATAGGTGAAGGTCAGGGCGGTCAGGATTTCGAACTCGGTGGGACTGCCATAACCGGCATTTTCACATATCCTTATCGCCGGTTTTACAGTATTGATTAAGGACCACAGATCACTCTCACTTATCAATTCATGGTTGACCCGAATACGCTCACAGTATGAGTGCAGGTGCGGAGAGGTAAAGACCCCCACCCGGTAACCCTCGGTGCTTAGCACCTGGTTTAGTATGGCGGTTACCGATCCTTTACCATTGGTCCCGGCGATATGGACAGTAGCATACCGTTGGTGAGGATTTCCCAGAGAGGCTAAGAGGGTCTGGATTCTCTGGAGGCCGGGCTTGATACCAAAGCGGGTCAAAGCTTTAAAGTAGTTCTCTATCTGTTCAAGGTGTTGAGACGTTTGAGAATGCCCTCCCTCTTTACCTGGTTTTCGTTCATACGGGCTTTTTCCTTGTCTATCACATCAGCAGGCGCTTTGCTCAGAAACCCCGGGTTGCTGAGCTTACTCTGAAGTCGCGTGATATCCTGCTCGGTTGACTGCAGTTCCTTCTTCAACCGTGAGATCTCCTTCTCCACATCAATAACCCCCGCCAGCGGAACCAGGATCTCGATGTCAACCAGGTGGGCTGAAAGAGCCTGCTCCGGCCGTGGTGCCTGGGGATCGGTTATGATCATTTCCTTGAGGTTAGCCATGGTCTCGGTATAAGCGCGATTTTCCTTAATGGTTCTTGATTTCCCCGGATCGGCGGTGATAACCTGGGCGGTAATTTTCATCCCCGGGGAGATATTGAATTCATTTCTGATGTTTCTGATAGCCCTGATTATTTGAATCAGGACCTTCATCTCTTCCCCGGCCTGCGGTTGATAGAATTTTTCGTTGTCCGGCCAGGGTTCTATCATAATGCTTTCTGCCGGTTCCGGCAGGTGCTGGAATATCTCCTCGGTTATGAAGGGCATGAACGGGTGCAGCATTTTCAATATGTCCTTCAGAACCATAACCAGGATGTTCTGCGCCACCCGCCGCTCCCGGAGCCTCTCCGGCCGGTATAAACGCGGTTTAACCAACTCCACATACCAGTCACAGAAGTCATCCCAGATAAAATCATACAGGGCGCGAGCAGCCTCTCCCAGCTCATACTGCTCCAAAAGCCTGGTTATCTCGCTATTGGTAACACTTAAACGGTGCAGGATCCACCGGTCAGCCAATTCGAAATCGCTGTCCGCAAGCTCAATTCTCTCGTAGTCCTCTACATTCATGAGCACGAACCGGCTGGCATTCCAGACCTTGTTGGCGAAGTTCCGGGTGTTCTCCACCTTATCCATATGAAACCGCACATCATTGCCAGGGGTGGTCCCGGTAATCAGGGAGAAGCGGAGGGTATCGGCTCCGTACTGTTCAATCACCTCAATCGGGTCGATGCCGTTGCCCAGGCTCTTGCTCATCTTGCGCCCCTGAGCATCAAGAATCAGGCCGTGGATCATCACATCGTAAAAGGGTACCTCCCTCATAAACTCCAAACCGGAGAAGATCATGCGCGCCACCCAGAAGAATATGATATCACGACCGGTAACCAGAACCGATGTCGGGTAAAACCGGGCCAGATCACGGGTATCCTCAGGCCAGCCCATGGTCGAAAACGGCCACAATGCGGAGCTGAACCAGGTGTCAAGCACATCCGGATCCTGAGTCAGGGTCCGGGAATGGCAATGGGGACATACCTCGGGATCCTCACGGCTGCAGATCATCTCCCCGCATTCACAGTACCAGACCGGGATCCGATGACCCCACCAGAGCTGCCGGGATATGCACCAATCCCGGATGTTCTCCAGCCAGTTGGTATATACCCTGGTAAACCGTCCGGGTACAAAAACGATGTCCCCCTCCAGGACCCGTTTGATAGCCGGCTCAGCCAGAGGTTTCATCTTCACAAACCACTGTTTGCTGATCATGGGTTCAATAACCGTATTGCACCGGTAGCAGTGACCAATTGCATGAGAATGGCTCTCAATCTTTAGCAAGTACCCCTGATTCCTCAGGTCCTCTACAATCCGGCGCCGGCATTCGTAGCGATCCATGCCCTGGTAAGGACCAGCCTCCTCACTCATGGTACCATCTTGATTAATGGCGTTCACCCGCAGCAGGTCATGGCGCAGACCCAACTCGAAATCGTTGGGATCATGGGCCGGAGTGACTTTTAACGCTCCGGTCCCGAACTCCTGATCCACAAAATCATCAGCTATAACTGGTATAACCCGTCCCAAAATAGGTAATACCACGTTTTTACCGACATACTCCCGGTAACGTATATCAGCGGGGTGGACCGCAACCCCGGTATCCACGAGCATGGTTTCCGGCCGGGTTGTGGCTACGGTTAAATAGCCCTCACCGTTCTGGAGCGGATACTTTATGTAGTAAAGGTTCCCCTCCGTATCAATATGTTCAACCTCAATATCGCTGATAGTTGTATGACAGCGGGGACACCAGTTGATGATATAGTCCCCCCGGTAAATAAGCCCTTTTTCGAAAAGGCTGACAAACACCTCACGTACTGCCCGGGAACACCCCTCGTCCATGGTAAACCGCTCCCGGCTCCAATCACAGGAAGCCCCCAGCATCTTGAGCTGGTTGGTTATGGTGCTGCCGTAGTTATGCTTCCACTCCCACACCTTTTCCAGAAACGCCTCCCGGCCCAGGTCATGACGGGAGATGCCCTGGCGAGACAGGTTCTCCTCCACCCTGGCCTGGGTAGCTATACCGGCATGGTCGGTACCTGGCAGCCATAACACACTGTACCCCTGCATACGGCGCCATCTGGTCAGAATGTCCTGCAGGGTATTGTCCAAAGCATGTCCAAGGTGCAGCGAACCGGTGACATTGGGAGGCGGCATAACAATCGAAAACGGCTCCCGGGTAAGGTCCTCCGCGGGAGAAAAGTAACCCCTGGTATGCCAGTAATCATACCATTTCTTTTCCACTGTTCCCGGATTATATGTCTTGGGCAGATTCTTTTGGTCAGTCAATGTGTTACCCTCCTCATCAGTGTAAAACACCACTTATAACATTTTAGCAAAATAGATACCACTATTCAGCTAAAAGGAATATTTGGACTCAGGATGATTCTTATACCAGAACCAAGAGACTTCCCTCCAACTGTCCTGTAAACATGGATTGCAGCCGGGTTCATACAGAATCGTTACGCAACCTTTACCTTAAGCACCTGGCGTATCCGCAAGTACAGGGAGCACCGGGACTGGCACCAAAACTGCTCACCGGTGCGGGTTACGCGTAATCATATACCAATTGGGAAATCTAAGGGTAAAAAAACGGTAACCAGGCCAACCCTTCTTGAAAAAACACATATCCGGTACATCGCGAGTACCATATTTTATGTTAACCATGACCGTAGGGTTGAATTCCGCGACATCTTCATAAAGAGTAGGAGTAAGGATATGAAGAAAATCCCTATCCGCTGGCAAGCAGAGATCTACCTGCTGCTGATCGCATTCATCTGGGGTACTACCTTTATTCTGGTCAAGGCTGCTCTAGGTTTCACTGGCCCCTATACCTTCCTGGCTCTGAGATTTATCCTGGCCTCCCTTTTCCTGGCGTTTGTCTCCTACCAACACCTGTACCGGATATCATGGTCTGAAATCAAGGCCGGTCTGGCATTGGGCCTCTTCTTAACCATCGGATTCGTTTTTCAGACCATCGGCCTCCAGTACACTTCCGCCTCCAATACCGCCTTTATTACCGGGTTATCTGTTGTGATCGTTCCTATTATAATTTCCGTTTATACCACCAGTTTGCCCACCTGGGGCACAACCTGCGGAATTGTCCTGGCTGCAATCGGTCTCTTTCTCCTCTCCATAACTGATGCCTTCCGGGTTTCCTATGGGGACATACTGGTCCTTGGTGCGGCCTTCGGCTTTGCCAGCCATATCGTGATAGTCGATCGTTATTCCCTTCGTTACAACACGGTAAACCTGGCAATAGTCCAGATTCTTGTGGTCGGGCTGATTTGTATGTCAGTCGCCTTATTTCGGGAACCATGGCCCCCCATAATCAATGCCCCGGTTATGGAGGCCCTGGTGATAACGGTGGTGTTTGGCACGGCCTTGGCCTTCCTGGTGCAGAACACCCTGCAGAAGTACACCACTCCCACCCGTACCGCCATCATTTTTATCACTGAACCGATCTTCGGTGCCGCATTCGCCCACCTCTGGGCTGGAGAAGTCCTCTCCTCCCGCGCCCTGGTGGGCTGTGCCCTGATCATCGGCGGTATGCTCCTGACCGAACTCGACTTCGCCAGTTTAAAACTCCCCCGGCTCCGCCAGACCTAAACAGGCATGGGAACGTCAGAGTGTGTGAAAACGAAGTGCGAGTGCATGAAGATTCGTCGATATGCAGAATCACATATTCGCCGGCTTGCGAGTGAGCGACGTTGTGACGAGCCGTTACATCCCCCAACGAAGTTTTTCTGAGTCCAGGGCGGGACTATTTTGCCAGGATGGCGAAAATACCGGCATCGCAGCCTGGATGCCGCATATGCCGGCTGTCCCGCCCCAAGAAAAACGAGTTGCGGGGATGCCAGGCGAGGAACATAGGAGCGAGCCGCAAGACCGCGAATATGCTTAGCATGCATAATACGCAACAAATCCAGTTTTCACATACTCTGACGGTTCTGCGGCAAGCAAAAGAACCGTCAGACTGTGTGAAAATTAAGAGCGAGTGCATGAAGATTCGTCGATATGCAGAATCACATATAAGCCGGCTTGCAAGTGAGCGACGTTGTGACGAGCCGTTACATCCCCCAACGAAGTTTTTCTGAGTCCAGGGCGGGACTATTTTGCCAGGATG
>JBLNCH010000311.1:0-2964 GCA_050260485.1 Bacillota bacterium
GAGGGCTTTTCGGCCAACGGAGGTCCTTTGTTTGCTGAGACCCGCAGCGCTTTATATGATCTTAAGGAACGTCCGTATCTGATTAATATCGTTTACGGTCTGGGCGGCCGTGACCTAAAGATAGAGGATGTTGAAAAAGTGTTCGACCGGCTGACCCGTATTGCTGCGACCGGCGAGACCGGGCCGGTATATACCCATATGGGACAGAGGTCGAAGGAGGAGATGGCATGAGCAAGGTATACAACCTCAAACGGGAGGTAGAAAAGCCAGCCCGTCTCACCGGAGGGCATCGTCTCTGCGCCGGCTGTGGTGCCGGGGTGGTGGTGTCCGGGGTTCTGCGGGCCCTGAATAACGAGGACCGGGCAGTAGTGGTTAATGGCACCAGTTGTCTGGAGGTCTCCACCTTTATGTATCCTTATACTGCCTATATGGACAGCTATATTCATTCTGCTTTCGAAAACGCCGCGGCTACCTGTTCCGGGGTGGAAGCAGCTTATAATGCTCTGAAACGCCGCGGCAAGGTGGAAGGAACCGTCAAATTTATTACTTTCGCGGGTGATGGCGGCACCTATGATATAGGGCTTCAATCCCTTTCCGGCGCTATGGAACGCGGCCATGATATGGTCTACGTCTGCTATGACAATGAGGCTTACATGAATACCGGGATCCAGCGGTCATCTTCGACGCCTCATTTTGCCCGCACGACTACCACGCCGGTAGGTTCTGTTGAGCAGGGAAAGAAACAGAATAAAAAAGATCTGACCGAGATCTTGGTTGCTCATAATATCCCTTATGTCGCTCAGACAGCCCCTGTAGGTAATTTTAAAGATCTGCACACCAAGTCTTATAAAGCCATTTACACTAAGGGCCCCTGTTTTTTAAACATACTATCCCCCTGTCCTCGCGGGTGGGATTACCCCATGGCCAGGCTGGCGGAGATCACTAAGCTGGCGGTGGATACCTGCGTTTGGCCCCTTTTCGAAATAGAGGAGGGAGTATGGCGTCTGAGCTATTTGCCGAAGAAAAAGCTGCCTGTAGAAGAATTTCTCCGCCCTCAGGGTAGATTCCGCCATATGTTCCAGAAGGGTAATGAATGGATGATTGAAGAAGCGCAACGGTATGTGGATCAAAAATGGGAACGCCTGCTGGAGCGCACCGGCGCTTAAGACTGGGAATAGATCCAATTAATATGGTATGATAAATGTTGAAAAGGAGGTTTTGCCAGTGGAACAAACAATGTTTACCAATGAGGTCATCCTGTCCTGGCTGCATTATTTTTCACAAAACGTTGAGTTCAACATGGCAAAACTGAAGATGTTGGACATTACAGGGAAAAACAAGAACCTGATTCCAACCGTTATGAGCAACCGGTTAGTGTTGGTCTTTACGGACGCCGGACATCCGGATATCTTCTACGACATGTGGAATGCGGAGCTGGGGGACTGCGAAATCTGGTACAATGAAGGCTCGGATCCGTGCGGAGAGATCAAGCATGACAAGGTTTCAAGCATGATCGACCGCGGAATCAATGCGTCTGCCGCAATGCTGATCATGAACCCCAACGCGGCAACGAATTACCATATAGGTATGGAGAATAGCCGTTTTTCCTGCGGCTCGGTTCAGTATGTGTGCCGGGAAGTCCGGGCCATTATAATGAACAAGCTCAATGTGGGGGACCAGGATAATTTATGCATAATCTCAGGTGAGAGCATCGCGGTGGAGGCAGCCATGATTGCCGGTGAGGGCAGTGTAATTGCTGTGGAATATGACCACCGAGATCGGGATACCATGAAGTGCAATGTGGACAAATTTGGCCTGAGCAACGTTATAATCGTTGAGTCTCTGGAGAACCGCATTCTCGCTAAGCTGCCGGTGCCGAACAAAGCATTTATCGTGGCTTCTCCGAGAATTGACAGTGAAATAAAGAGTCTACTGGCCGTCAATCCTGTCATGGATTTCGTGATCTACACCCTCGACTTCGAAATGCTGACCTCTCTTCCTGCGTTATTGCGGGAAAACGGCTTGGAGCGCACCGAAGCGATCCATATAGAGGTATCGCGAGTCAACAGCAAAAAGATGGTAGAGCCATTTCCGGCTCCATGGTTGATCTCTGCCGCACCCATTAGAAAGTAGTAAAAACATAGCGGGCTTGATACCTCTGTTATAGGATAGTCTGTTGAAGCTGCATGAGTATCATTTTGAGTATAGCATTGGCACCTTATTTTTTCCTGGAGTACCTCTTTTGGTAAACAAAATGCATCAAACGGCACTCCAGGGGATTGATAGGACGTACCCTTCCGAATAGGCAAGCACCGATATAAGCCTGACAGGCCTTCTGGGTTACCATTCCCGCCGCCGTGGCTTCGTCATGGTCTACCCCGCTGCACAGCGCGCCCCGGCCACGAATGAATACCACCGGTGATTTCTTCAATGCGGCCGCTACCCGGCCCGGGTCGCTGTCAACGGTTGGAGCATGGGGCCCCACGATCTGGGCAAAGTCATCCAGCAAGGCCTTAAACTTGATATCCGAGCAGGATATGGCCAGTGTTTCCGGGGTGCTCACGAGAACGATATGATTGATGCCTTTATGGTTTTTGTAAATGGTGTCATGCAGTATTGCCTCTTCAGACAGGCGGGCATTATTTGACGTAATCCCAGTTTCCCGGCCTTTTTCGTCATAAAGGATAAATCCGTGGTCGGTCCGTCGGCTGCTGCAATACGGTTTGTCATACAACTCATTGCCCTTGAGCCGGTTACCGGTTTCCCCAAACAGCGCGA
This sequence comes from Bacillota bacterium, assembly GCA_050260485.1. Taxonomy (GTDB): domain Bacteria; phylum Bacillota; class Syntrophomonadia; order Syntrophomonadales; family DTU052; genus DTU052. Next base: position 2,779 of record JBLNCH010000311.1, read on the forward strand.
AATTGATCATCTCCACCGGATCAAAGCTTTCGCGGCCGCTTAGTTTTAAATAACTGTCCACAATAAATTCCCGACAGGCATCCTCCAGTTGGCGGGCGATCAGGAAAGCCTCGTCATAATCTTTTCCGAAGCAGAGGGCACCGTGGTTTTTCATTATGACCGCCTGTCCCTGTGACTGGGCCAGGG
>JBLNCH010000312.1:0-4316 GCA_050260485.1 Bacillota bacterium
TGCTGAGACCCGGAACACGGCGGTTGATCGCCAGGCTCTGTCATTGGCAATTCATGAGAAACTAAGGCTGAAAACGATAGGAGGGCAATTAAGAAAGCCGCAGATTGGAGGGTATGCTATGCGGAAATCGTTTACTATGCCTATTTGAGCATTATCCTGGTACCAACCGCCAGTAAGGCAACCCCGAGGAGGTCAACCCAGCGAAACGGTATCTTTTCAACCCCCATGATCCCGAACCTGTCTATCATTACCGCTGTCAGTATCTGGGCAAATATGATCCCGGTGGTGGCATTTCCCACCCCTATCTCCGGCATGCTTTTTACTACCCCAAAAATGATGATAACGTTTAATAACCCACCCAGGTAGACATACCATGGCGCCTGCCCGGATTTGGCCAGTCCGTGAAAACCTACTCCAGTTATCAAGATTACGCCCAGTACCGTAACCAGCCCGATTATGTGAACCACCAGGGTCGACTCCCATAAACCGATTACCTTGCCCAGAACCGAGTTCATGGTCCCCTGGACCGCCATCGCCGCTCCCGCCAACATCGCGATAAGTAGAAATGTCCAGTTCAATAATGTCACCTCTTCAGACCGTATAATTTAGTGTTGCATGCTGGGATAGGCTTTATGCGTGGCCTTCTCCGCTTATCGTAGAACGGCTTATTGTGGTGCCATGGGGTCTGTTCCCGGGTACATAAACAAAGCTCTACAGCGAACTCGTAGAGCTTTGTGGATTTATCGGTTTTTGAACCGGATATACTTTACCGGCTCTTCACCTTGTCGACGACTCTTTTAAGTGCTTGTGCAATCAAGGTAGAATCCATCCCAATCGGTAAATACTTGAACCCCTGATCGGCCCTCTGCCTGGCCTCCTCAGCCGTGTTGCAGTAGATACCCGGGATTTTTCCGTATCTCTGGCAAACCTTGACAACCCGGTTGGCCGCCTCTTGCACTGGTGGACTCTCCACCCGGCCGGGAATGCCCATTGATTGCGAGAGATCAAATGGTCCCAGGAAAATCACGTCTACCCCTGGAACAGCCGCAATCTCTTCAATGTTTGCCAACCCGGACACGTTTTCACAATGAACCACTACCAGGGTCTCGTCGTTCGCCTGCTTGAAGTAATCAAATACGGGATTCAAACCGTAATTACTGGAACGAGGAAAGGCCACTCCGCGCATACCTTCCGGGTAATACTTGGCGCGCTGCACTGCCAGCCGGGCTGAAGCAGCATCGTTAACCTGGGGGATCTGTACACCGTGAGATCCCACATCCAGGCTGCGCAGGATTATGGTCTCCGAATTCTCGGTTACCCGGGTAATAGGAGTCATTCCGGTTACCTCCGCAGCACGAATCAGGTTAACTGTGGTTTCGGGAGACATGTAGCCATGCTCAATATCCAGAATAACGAAATCAAATCCTACCAGGCCGCAGATCTCCACGATATCAGGGGAATTGTTGCAGATAAGGGTACCAAAACAGGCCTTGCCCTCATAGAGGGCTTTTTTTAGTTTGTTGTTGAACATCATCATTCACTGGGTTTTCCCAGCCCCAGGCGAATGGCCCGACGTCCTACCTATTCCAGGACCATTCTTCCCTGAACAGTAGTACCGGCCTGCTCCCGGAAACGGAGTTGTCCCTCGCCCGGGCCCAGACTATATGCCAGGTTACCGTGCCGGTGCCCCGCTTGCCTGTGGTGAGGCCTGTTGCTCCTGTTTCCGGCATCTTCTCTGGTACCTCCAGAAACCCAGAAATACACCTTCCTTTACATCCAATTACTACATCATGTATATTTTTCTAGTGTAACCGACTCGCTGATTTAATACAATGCAGCAATATCCAAGTGGCCTTCCACAGTTGATCGCAACAGCTGGCGAGGACTCGAGTCACAAGTTTTTGGCTGACCCCGGAATCTAAATGAAGGTAGCGGTCAGGATGACCACTATCCCCAGCAAGCCCCCTATATACCGCCAGCGTGAGTTGGTCCGCTGGGCCTCCGGCCATAGCTGTCGCAGCACAAGGTATACCATGACCCCGCTGGCCAGGCCCATAAAGAAGCCGAAATAATGGGGCAGTACCGATACCGCCAGCTTTCCCAGAAGGAATCCGAGCGGAGTAACCAGCCCGACCGCCAAGATCTCCACTCCAGCCTTTAACCTTCGCCTGCCACCCATCAAAAGGGGGGCGGCTATGGCCATGCCTTCGGGGATGTTGTGTATACCAATTCCCAACGCGATAGCAGCGGCAGTGCGGGTGCTTACTTCATACCCCAGGGAGATTGCCATACCTTCAGGGAGATCATGGAGCGCAATGCCCAACATGATCAGATAGCCGATACGCACCATGCGGTGACCATTGCCATTGTTCCGGGGGTTGGTGAGCATGGTGATCAAGGCTATAAGTGCCCATCCTGCCAGGGCACCAAAGATGAATCCTCCCCGCCCTCCACTGACCAGGACTGAAGGGATGAGGTCAAAAACTACCACTGCGACCATAACCCCGGCAGCCAGACCCAGAAAAAAGGAAAGCTCCTTTCTCCCTATCCTCGAACGCAGAAAGACCAGAACTGCTCCCAGGAAGGTGCAAGCCCCTGCTGCCATACTCAAACCAAAGCCGCTTAAAACCATAAAAAACCCGCCTTGTTTATTTAAAACTTATGGCGGGTCATGCTGTCTGATGTTTAAAATCACACACTGAATTATTATAATTCATAATTCATGATTCATAACGACGCCGTTTTAACATTTCAGGATATATTGCAATCCACCTCGGAGATCGTTCCCTTTTTAATATGGAAGTTTATATGATTTTTCTCGCAGAATGCTATTACCCGGGTGCTCAAGTCATTATAGAACCGCCTGTGATCCGGATACTTGGACACCAACGGATTGTAATTCAGCTTCCCAAACACGATCTTGTCTGTAAAGGAAATTGACTCCAAAATTACATCAAAGTCTTGATCTAAAATGTTGGGTGTAGGATACGGCTCAATGCTAACCCAAGTCTTAACACCTAGATTACTCAATCTTCGCAGGCACTCTATACGCTCTTCGTAAGGAGCCGCAAAGGGTTCGAACTTCTTACGGAATTCTTCATTTAAAGAAATGAGGGTAATCCCAACCTCGTTGTCCTTGTTTAGGTCAGCCAATTCAATTGGCAAGCATCCTTTGGAAAGTGCTGAACACTTAATCCCTTCATGATTAAGAATTCCAATCAGTTCTAGTGTCAGTTGACTTACCTCGGGAACTCGGTACATAAATGGGTCGGTAGTAAAGCAAAAATGCACTGATTTAATCTTTTTTCGTAAGAGATGGATCTCTTTACAAAGTAACTCAACAGAGTTTTCAACTATCTTTGGACGTAACCAGTCTTCATAGGATTTCACGCGTCCGAACCTTTTGGCCATCATCATTGCGTAGCATGGGTACAGGCATCCATGGGAACACCCTAATACGTGATTAATACAATAGTCGCCGTATTCGACTTCAGTTTTATACAATAACGATTTTCTTGTAATATATGTAGGTTCTACTGGACTTCTCATATACTCACCCATATTTGAATGTCATTATAATTCATTGACCGTGACAGTCTTCCAGTAGGCGTCTTTTCAGGGTCTCGGCGAATTCGAATCAAATCCTTTTTTTGCATGCTAACAACTGTGTTAATATAATGCCTTTCGGAAAATGCAATCCCATACTTCTGAATAAGCCGTACAAGTAAACCTTTAAGCAGTAATTCGCTCTTTGTCGAATTAAGAATCGTTAAAATCTCGCGCTCTAGATCAATTTCTCCAACAATTGTAGGATCTGGGTAATCATAATCAAACAGAACCACTTGGCCTGCTCTTTCATTTTCCACTATTTGCTTCCACTTTTTGTGCATATTCTCTGCCATTAATATAAGACCATCAGGGCTATCGGTGCCAAAAATAAGTCTATACTTGGGCAGGTGATGCGTTTTTTGCTTTATTGGAATATTTACTACGTATTTAAAAAGAGATTCGATCTGCTTAATATATTCTCTGGAAAATCTCTCCTCAGCCTGTGCCATGGTTATTTTTCGGTCTTGAAAATCCTTAAGGATTTTTCGCCAATAATCTCCATTGGCAATTCTATCCATTTTTGATGTGTTATTGGCCTCATCAATTTCGTAATCGCTGTCGGCTATCAAGTTACCTAACAAGTTATCACATTTCAAAAGCCTACAACCTTCCCTCAGGAATCCAAACGAGTTGAAGTTAACCAGCATCTCCAGTGTATTAAAATTCTTTTCCTTTATGCTAACAAATCTTTTAAAATCAAGGCTTTT
>JBLNCH010000313.1:0-2897 GCA_050260485.1 Bacillota bacterium
ATTTGACGAGGTGCCTATCAAACGAGATCCCGGGTGCCCCGCCTGCGGGGAATAAAATAGCCTTAAAATTCTTTTCATTGACAATATAAACATTTATTAATTAAATAAAAATATTGCGCACAATCCCCTGGCGGTATATATTTAGTGTTAAAGCAGAGTCGCACCATACGACACCTTTGCAGCCACGGAAGTCCCTGGTCCATCAAAATCCTGCATCAGCCTTCGAAAACTACCGACTTGCATGATAAAACCTGTCCAACACCCAAAAAGCCACGGAACAAACTCGTGGCTTTTTGGGTGTTTTATTATTCTGGGCTTAGTAATTCGCAAGCCGACTATTTAGTAAACAAAGTGTGCCAGGAACGTGTCAGGTTGCAACAGTAATTAGAATAATTCTTACAACCCCCGACCTTCGTGTTAACCGGAGACATCCCTAAAACTGGCGTCTCTTTGATAGATTTGCATTAAAATACGAGCCCAAGCTATTTGGCATGAATTTTGCAAATTGAACAAATAGACAGAATAAATAAAATTAGCTGAATCAAACCAATTGACATAACAGGACATCAAAACCATATACAGAATGATAAGGGAAATGAACACTGCAGCAGCCATTAGGGAAGGAGGGCGATATAAATTTAACTTGGTGAATTGTTTCAACAACCCGCTCATATAGGCGGGCATAACAAACAATAGTGAATGGAGGTTTATTAATGTTAAGTCTGTTGGAAAAGAGGCCTTGGCTACGCCACTTGGATTATAAATTCCCATGGACGATAAACTACCCCAATATCCCTGCATACCAGATATTGAGAGATACGGCCAATGTCCATCCAGACAAGGCATGCACTTATTTTTACGGGACAGAGATTACCTTCTGGGAGATGTATCTCCTGGTTGTTCGTCTGGCGAATGGTCTGATGGAAATTGGCGTTCAGAAGGGCGATCGCGTTGGCATACTGCTGCCGAACTGTCCTCAGTTTGTGCTTACCTATTGCGCCATCCTTAATACCGGCGCTATAGTTGTCAACCTGAATCCCCAATACACCTACCCTGAGCTTAAACACTGTCTCAGTATAACGGAACCCAAAGCTATCGTTACTTTTGATGCCTTGATTCCAATGGTGAAACCCCTGGCAGAGGAATGCAATATTGAGATAGTGATAGTCACCAAGGTTACTGATTTCGTCAACGGTGCCGGTGTCAGCACAAAGGAGAGCCTCGGTCTGCCGGAGGGCTGGTACCATTACTCCGAGTTCCTTAACAGCTGTACCAACAAGATTCCACCCCGTCCGGAGCTTAAAAAAGATGATCCAGCTTTGATCCAGTTCACTGGAGGTACTACAGGCACTCCTAAGGGAGCAACTCTGACCCAGGGCAATCTGGTCGCTGCTACTTTCCAGGTAGTGATGGCGGGTGCATCGATACTCGATAGCGTTCAGATTGAGAGACGCGCGGTCTTCACTGTTCTGCCGCTGTTCCATGTGTACGGGGAGATCTGCTGTCTGATGTACGGATTACACGCTGCCGCCACCATGATACTGCTTCCCCGTTTTGAAATTGAAGAGGTTATCGCCACTATTGAGGCAATTCCTGAGATTACCTTCTGGCCGGCGGTTCCCACCATGCTGACCGCATTCCTGAATCATCCGAAGGCCCAGGCAATGGATCTTGGGAAGAAGTTCGGCTTTGTCAATAACGGTGCGGCACCTGCTCCCCTTGAGCTAATTGAGAAGGCTAAAGACCTTAATGTTTACTTCAGTGAGGGGTGGGGGATGAGTGAAACCACTTCCCTCGGTATCTCCAACCCGGTTATGGGTGTTAAGAAACCCATGAGCATAGGGGTTCCTTATCCGGACAATGACATCAGGCTGGTTGACCCGGATACTCTGGAGGATGTGAAACAGGGTGAGCGGGGTGAGATCTGGATTAAAGGTCCCACGGTTATGAAGGGATACTGGAACAATCCGGAAGAAACCGCCAACCAGTTGCGTGATGGCTGGCTTAGAACCGGTGATGTGGCTTACCAGGACGAGGATGGCTATGTGTTTATTGTTGACCGCACCAAGGATATGATAATCGCCGGCGGTTTCAATATTTATCCGCGTGATATCGATGAAGTCCTGTTCAAGCATCCCAAGGTAAAGGACGTCATAACCGTAGGTATTCCGGACGAATACCGTGGGGAGACTGTCAAATCCTTTGTCCAGCTGGTCGAGGGACAGACGGCTACCGAAGAGGAGCTCCGTGACTTCTGCCGGCAGCATTTAACCGCCTACAAGGTTCCCAAATTTATCGAATTCAGAGATGAACTGCCTCGCACTGCAGTAGGTAAAGCCCTGCGCAGGCTGCTCCGCGATGAAGAGATTGCCAAGATGAAGGCGCAAAAAGAATAACATTTGATTACCTCCTGGGTTTGTATATAACTCTTTATGTGCCTGGCCAGTGCTGCTACAGTTCTGGCCATTTTTTTTGTTTATATTCCGGGGCGATGCCCACGCTCACCTCTTCATCACCCATCTAGCATTAATTTAAATTACTTACCCAGGACTCGAACCTTTTTACCTGATTGTTTTTGGCAGTTGCTGTCCGTGCCACCGGCGAAAATCCATACTAGACATTACCCGTGAAAGTCAGGTACAGCAAGAGCGCGTTAAGCCCGATGATGACCGATGTAATAGTCCAGCCGATATAATTGACAGTGGGCCGGTTAACCAGCTTACCCATCAGGTCCTGACGGCGGGTTATTAGCATCAGAGGAACGATGGCAGCCGGTAGTGCGAAGCTTAAAATAACCTGACTTATTACCAGAGCATCGATGGGATTGACGTTCATGGCTATAATTACTATTGCCGGCGCCATAGTGACCAACCTCATGAGGACTGGTGGAATTTTAA
>JBLNCH010000314.1:0-11482 GCA_050260485.1 Bacillota bacterium
CCTTTGCCGTCGATAAATTTTGACAATAATTATTTGGCATAGTTATAGAATCCAGAACCTGTCTTCTGACCGTAATTTCCAGCTCTGACCTTATTACGTACCCCTGTTCCTACCAAATATCTTTCGCCCAATACCTGTCGGCAACTATCAATTGCTTTTAGAATGGTGTCAATACCGCTCATATCGAAAATCTGGAATGGTCCCATTGGATGTCCAAGACCATTCCTTACAGCCTTGTCAATTTCCTCAACGCTGGCAATTTGTTCGTCATACATCCGGGTGGCTTCGGCTAGGAAAACTCCAAGAAGCCTATTAACGATAAATCCGGGGGTATCTTTGCATACACAAGGTTCCTTGCCCATACTTTTACAAAAATCAAATATTGTATTGATACACGCAGGAGATGTATCTTCTCCTACAGGAATTTCAACAAGTTTCATAACCTGAACAGGATAAAAGAAATGAGTTCCTACTACTTGTTTTGTCCGTTTTGTTGCGGAAGCTATTTCAGTAATGCTGAATTGGGAGGTGTTGCTGGTTAATATCGCTTCTGGTTTAACAACGCTATCGAGCAGGGCAAATGCTTCCTTCTTGAGATTCATATCTTCTGGAATGCATTCGATAACAACATCACACTCTTTAAGCGAATCTATATCGGTTGATGTGATAATTTTAGCCAGCACAGTCTCATATATTTCCTGATCAATCTTCCCGTTTTGCAAATCCTTTTCCAATAATTTCTTTATTGTCTTGTAACCCTTAGTAAGCTCCTTTTCAGAAATATCTACTAATGTAACTTCACAATTCGCTTTTTGAGCAGCCATTTGAGCTATTCCATGCCCCATCAACCCAGCACCCAAGACACCCACCCTTGAAACTTTAGTAATCATTGGTACAACCATCTCCTTTTCGGAAGTATTTGACTATAACTATTCGTTCATTCATTTTTTTGAACGTTCATTTAATTTATTGATATCACTTTGAGTATGTTCTTGTCAATCTACTTTATAGAGTTTTAGTTAGAGACTGAATTTGCATTTTGAACTTCTGATTTAGGTCGAACATGGCAAGGAAGGGGTTGGCAAGCTCAAAAAGGAGATGAAGGAAAAAGAGACCCGTTACCAGCAGATCATAGGTGAACAATCCTATGAGATTGACCGGCTCACAAACATCTGGCCTCAAGTAGCATGCCGAAGTATGGCTGAGCCTGGAGAACAGAATTTTGAACAGAAAGGAATATTTCGAATTCGTTATATTTAACCGAGGTATCTGATGTTATTGGGTGGTTTTGGCACATAATTTCGTGCTTGATCTAACCGCGCATTGTTATAATATTGTTTTACAGGAAGGTTAATTTGTATTAAGATAGGGAAATATTATTTCATAGAGCAAAATAATCAATTGTCTGGAGGATGTTATGTCAAAAAACATAGTCGAAGAAATCAGACGAGAACAGATTACGAATGCGACAAAAAAATTAATTTTAACTAAGGGCTATAATAATTTTTCAATGAAAGATTTAGCAGCTGAGTTGGAAATGAGCGCCGGTATAATGTACCACTATTTTACCAGCAAGGAAGATATATTATTCGAGGTCCTGAAAGATTCCTTTTTTCGGGGACCTTATATGAAAGTAATGGAAACCGTAAGTCCTTTGCAAACGTTTCCTGAAAAAATATTATCCTACTTAGATACAGTAAACCGGTCAATAAAAGAAGACCTAGAGTTCTACCTTCTTATTGTCATATATATTGGTCAAGTAACTTACGCGCCGAAAACTAGTATGTTATTGGAGAAATTTCTGAATAACCTTCGTTCATTTGTCAGAGATATTCTTCAGTTAGGAGTAGAGCAGGGTTTTTTAGAGGAAGACATGATCAATAGTTTGCCTGAATTAATTATTGCCAACTACATGGGGCTTGTTCTCCAAATCGCTCAGGATCAACAAGCTCTCAACCTTGACAACGCTCTCATGAAAAACAAAGAATTGATTTTAAGATATTTAGGAATTAAGTAACATCTTTTTCTCACCCAAATTTGCGTAAACTTGGGACTATCGGTTCTGGATACATGAAGTAATGACATTTAGGATGGTTTCTTCATATTTCCGCTGTAACTCTTCCGCGTCAGATCTTTGAATCACATGGCTAATGGTTGGAAGAGCAACTGAAAAATAGCTAACCGCTCCGATAAAGTGAAACAGAAATAAATCAGGGTCAAACCCTTGAAGTCCGCCCTTCTCCTTTATCCTATCTATAGGCTGACGCATTGCCTTGACCAGGTCAGAAAGAAAGAAGTGTTTGATTTCCGGTAACCGCTCAGGGTTATCCAATGTCTCACGCATCAAAATTTGCATTCGACCAGGATTATTACGAGCCCAATCCATTAGGCGTTGCATGATAATACTGATATCACGTTCCGGGTTACCAGATTCGGTTGGCAGATCAGCTGTAACTATACTCAAGCTTTCGGTGATTTTCCTGAGAACAGCCCCATAAAGTTTTTTCTTGGATGGGAAATAGTACAAAAGTGAGGAGTTGGCAATGCCAATTACCGAACATATATCACGCAGCGATGTTTCATAGAACCCTTTTTTTGCAAATAAATTCTCTGCTACGTGCAAAATGCGTTCACGTGTCGTATCCATATTTCCGTTTATGATCGGCTCACCAGGTTCGTAATCGTGTCTTCCCACAGAAATCCTCCACATCTATTATTCAATCTCATAGTATACCAGTCGGCTCGCACCAGTCAAAATTCAAATAACTCAGTCTGCAAATGCTATTCCAACAATGAGTCGAATTTACTCGAACTTACGTAATTGACAGTGCTGTAATTGCAGTGCTACCATTTGTCTATCGACCAGTCGGTAGGCAAATGATTTTAAACTGAGGATGAATCCTTGTCAGAGGGGGGGATTGAGCAGTACCGATTTTTTTTGATTGCGATAAAACCTTCATTATAGCCAACGCTCTGACGTAGAGGAACGTTAGACGCTGGAATTAAACCATTCGGTAAATATTGACCATCTTTGAAAGGGGTAGAACTATGGCAATCAGAACTAAAGAACAATACTTAGATAGCTTACGAAGACAAAATCCGAGGGTATTTATTGCCGGCGAACAAGTAACTGATGTTGTTAACAGTGCTTATTTTAAACCATCACTCGAAGAAAACTGCAAATTCTACGATTGGATGAACGACCCGGGTAAAAGAAATGACTTTGTATGCTGGTCACCCCTCATAAACGAGGAAGTCAGTTTCTGGACTCACATTCGTCAAAGCAAGGATGAGTGGAAGACAATGGTCGAGGTAATGAAAAAAAACAATTCCCGAAACTTTTGTTCGTTTTGTATGGGAACAGGGCCGGCAGCGATCTGGGCGGTCACTTACGAAATTGATAAAGCTAAAGGCACCAACTATCACGAGAGAGTCAAAGAGTTTTTCAAGAAACTGCAAAAAAATGACGACCGGTTTTGCCTGGGCCTTATGGACCCTAAAGGTGATCGCTCCCTGCCTCCGAGTCGCCAAGCAGACCCTGACTTGTTCCTGCGTATTGTCGATAGAACCCCTGATGGAATTATAGTCAATGGAGCCAAAATGCATACGTCAAGCGCCCCATTAATGCATTATATTTTCTGTGCCCCAAGCGGTCACCGGGGGGAAGAAGACAAGGACTATGCAGTATCCTTTGCAATTCCCATTGATACAAAAGGAATTTCCTTTATTACTAGACCATCCCCATGTCCAGTTGAGCCAACCGAAATGACAAACCCCGCCAGCATAAGGCATAACATGGTTGAATGTTTAACCGTCTTCGATAACGTATTTGTGCCGTGGGAAAACGTCTTTATGGCCGGGGAATGGGAATTCACCGACAGGTTCATTCATTTATTCTCATCTTATGCACGCATTGTAAAAGCAACCTGCGTTTCAGCACGTACGGACATGATTGCAGGCGCTGCCGCATTAATTGCTGACTATAATGGTGTTTCCAAAGCCGGCCATATCCGAAGCAAAATAAATGATATGGCTATCTCATCTAAGATTGGGTGGGGATGTGTCCTTGGTGCTATTGCCAATGCGGTTGAACACCCAAGCGGTTTCTCTATTCCAGATATCTCAATCGGAAATGCAGGCCTCTATTACACCAGGCTGCGTTTTGTGGAATTTCTGGGTATGCTGATGGAGATTGCTGGGGGTGTTGTTACTACCATGCCCCTGGAAGCAGACTATCTGAACCCACAAACCAGGCCGCTTATTGAAAAGTATTTCAAGGGCAAGGCCTCTGTGTCTACTGAAGATAGGTTAAGATTGCTTTATTTTATTCAGGAGTTAACGGCCTCAAGATTTGGAGGCTACTTCTTGTCCAGTGCGATATGCGCTGTAGGTACACCTGAGACAAACAGGTTAGAGGTTATGCGGAACTACGACTTAAAAACACAAATAGAGAACGTTAAGGATATCTGCGGTATCAACTCATAAATCTGTTTAGTAGCTTAAAAGGAGGGGGACACAATATGGTGAAACCTAATCCCATAGTAGAACTGCTTCAAAAGGAAAGTACTTTAATAGAGTTTATCGAAGACAGAGCTCGTGAAATTCCTGACCACAAAGCAATTATATTCCAGAACCAGGTAATTACTTATAAAGAGCTTAATCAGAAAGCTGATGTCTTAGCAACTGCTTTAATACAAATGGGAGTACAAGTCAATGATAGAATTGCAGTAATTTTGCCTAACAGACCAGAGTTTATTATTCTATGGATGGCCGCGTCAAAGATTGGCGCGGCCATAGTTGGCTTAAATTTTCGCTACCAGCAGGAAGAAGTCATTTACATGTGCGGTGTTTCCAGACCCTCGGTTATGGTTTGCATGAGTCAGTTGGCAAATATCGATTATGGTCAGTTCTTTTTGGGAATTAAGGATCAATTACCGAGCATCAAACACTATGTGTTTATCGGGAAAACGGAATTCCCAGGCGCTATTTATTTCGATGATCTAATTGACGTCGATATTAATACCGAAGTAGTATCAAGTGTATCAAAACAGGTGAAGCCCGATAATGACAACTTCATTATCTTTACATCTGGAACTACCGGCAAACCAAAAGGGGCAGTACTGACCCAGAAAAGCATTATTGCAATGCTTCGCCCCTGGGCACGGAATTTGGAACTTAAACTGGGTGATAAGTTCCTAGTCCCCGTTCCACTTAACCATGTTGGAGGGGGGACCTGCTGTACTTTAGCCATCTTATCGAATGGCGCCACCGTCGTCTTACAGGAACTTTTCACTCCACAGGAGATGTTAAAACTAATTCAGCAAGAGAAGGTTGACGTTGTCGGAGGGGTTCCGACTATGTTTGAGATGTTATTCGCAACTTATCCCAACCTGAATAATGCCGACGTGCCTAGTGTTAGACTTGCCGTTCACGGCGGATCGTCGGCGTCGCCCAGTGTATTACAGAAAATGAACGAAGTATTCAAATGTCCGTTAATAGCGTGTTATGGAGCAACTGAAGTAAGTGGGTTCATAAGTTACACGTCACCGCACGATTCCTTCGATAAAAGCTCTACAGTAGGCAGAGTTGGTGAGGGGTCCCAGCTCAAAATTGTTGATCCGATCACTCGACAAGAAGTACCCCGGGGGGAAATCGGAGAAGTGGCCGTTAAATCAGAAATGCTCTTTGATAGGTATTTGAATTTGCCTGAAGAATTAGCGAAGCCGTTTGACGACGGATGGTTTTACATGGGGGATTTAGGCTATCTCGATGAGGATGGGTACTTGGTCATAGCCGGAAGAACCAAGGAGATGTACATAAATGGCGGATTTAATGTTTATCCCAAAGAAATCGAAGATAAGCTAATGGATCATCCGGCAGTAGCTATGGCTGCGGTTGTAGGAATTCCTCACGACATCAAGGGAGAAGTTGGAGTTGCGTTTGTAGTAACTAATTCGGATTCAGAGGTTACAGAGGACGAACTCATAGAATACTGCAAAGCGAGGCTGGCGAACTATAAAGTGCCTATGAGAGTATTCTTCGAAAGCGAGTTACCCAGAACTACAATCGGCAAGGTACACAAGACGCTGTTGGTGGAAACCGCTATACAAAAGACAACATAATTACGGAGTTTAATAGGTATGAGCAATGCTTTGGATTTGCGATCTGGCATCGTTTACGGAGGATTCAACTTGCACTTTGTACATGCGATGAAGAAGACTTCTTAAAGGGTTACGATGTTGTGAAAAGTTGAAGGGGCAAATCGGTTTGCTTCAGATTGGAACAGATAATCGCGGAGAAGTACATTGAACGGCGGATACCTTTATGTATCCGCCGTTTCAACAGGACTCTTTTGCAATGTATCTTCTACACCTCTAAATGACCAAACAGTAAAAGTGAGGGTACTGGATTACTCTACGCACGAGGACACCACCCTCAGCGTTATAGGCTATTCACAGAAGGAACCGCTCTCATTTCAAGGTTTGCTACTTGGCGAACTCCTTTTCCACTTCCTCCCTTAGCAGCTTCTTCTCGATCTTGCCCAGCGGGGTCATGGGCAGCGAGTCTCTGAAAACATACTGCCGCGGGATCTTGTAGTCGGCCAGATAGTCCTTCAGGTAATGCATCATTTCTTCCGGTGTAAGGGTTACCCCGGGCTTAGGAACGATATAGGCCCGGCCAACCTCGCCCATCAGCTCGTGCGGAACCCCCACGACCGCGGCTATCAAGACCCCCGGATGCCTTGAAATGTATTCTTCGATTTCTGCCGGGTAAACGTTGTAGCCACCGGTTATATACATTTCCTTGGCCCGTCCGATCAACCGGAGGTTGCCTTCCTCATCTAGTACCCCGATGTCGCCCGAATAGAACCATCCTTCCTCGTCGATGGCGGCGGCGGTCGCCTCCGGCATCCGGAAGTATTCCTTCATAACCACCGGACCTCGGTATGCTACCTCGCCGGGGGTGCCGGGAGGAACCTCATTGCGGTCACGGTCAACCAGTTTCATCTCCAATTCAGGCGGGATCTTGCCCACGGTCTGATTGAGATGCTCAATGCCGGCACCGATATCGGTGTAGGTTATCAGACCGGCGGTCTCGGTCATTCCCATGGGGTTGGTGCAGTAAGGGGTTATCTCCAGCATCTTAGCCAAGATCTCCTTGGGAGCCGGGGCACCCCCGATCTGGCAGAACTTCACTGCCGAGAGGTCGTAATCTTTAAAATTAGGAAGGTTGAACCACATGGCCCACATGGTCGGAACCCCGGCCATAATGGTTATTTTGTGCTTTTGTATATCTTCCAGGGTCTTGACCGGGTCGAACAGTTCACTTAGGACGATGGTGGAGCCGGCTACAATAGGCGCAGCCCCATACTCGGTAGCACTGCTGACGTGGTTGGCCGGAGCATAGTTAGGCCACACGTCCTCATGGGTAACACCGGTGGGAGGACAGTACTCATCTATCTGAATCAGAGAAGTGCAGACGACATTGCGGTTGGTAAGAACCGCTCCCTTGGGCTTACCCGTGGTGCCCGAGGTGTAGATTATGAGCAGCCCGTCATCTGGTCCGACCTGGGCTTCTCTTTCCTTTAGCATCTGTTCGTATTCCATGTAGTCATTCTTCATGATATCTTCAAAGGCTATGGCGTTGGGCAACTCTGGAGGGCCGCCCACCACCCATATCTTTTCGACGAAGGGGCATTTAGGCAATATCTGTGACAACCGTTCCTGGTAGTTGACGTCGCCTAGACTGTGCAGGGTCATGCAAAGTCGGGCTTCTGAGTTTTCAAGGATGTAGAGCATCTCATTGGCCGTATAGCGGTAGTTTATCCCTACGGCGATAGCTCCAACCATCGATGCCGCCATGTAGAGGTAGAACCATTCCGGTCTTGTAGTCATGATGTAGGCGATGCGGTCCCCCTTTTGAATCCCCTTGCTCATGAGATACCTGGCCAATCGATGGGAACGCTCGGATAACTCACGGTAGGTGATGGGTTGATCTTGATGAATAAATGCCGGATGGTCGGGAAGCTTCTCGGCCCACATCTTCATGTAATCGGCAAGACGTGGCAGAGCTCCTTCAAGCCGATTTTTTCGGTCTCTGGTCGCCATAAAACAATACCTCCTTTAACCAAAATCGTTTTTTAAGTATCAGCTTCTGCAACCTTAAATTTTGTTTGCTGCTGGGCGGCGGTGTGCATGGTTCCCAGGATGTGTGTTGCGGCCAATGGGATTCCACACCGTTCCCCAACGGCGACTTCCCAACGTTGTCCTAAACAGGTGAATTAATCGTTATTCGCGTATCCTCACCGCCTTCTTGTGATTGAATATTCACAACATATATTCTAGCATACCCGGACACAAGGTGGGTGATTATACTACATCGTTCGGACGGTATAATGCGTGAGGAAAAGAGAATAATTGGACAGGAAATTAAAAAATATACGAAAAGTTAAAGAAGGGGGCCAAAGCCCCCTTTTAATAGATAGAAAACCAGGTATTGCATGCCTATATTGAGACGCAGGATATAACTGAATGCCAACCGGGCCGATGGATTTTTCGGCTTCTAGCTCCAGGGTGCCTCTTTGGCGGCTTCCTGCCCGGTGATCCTGCCATTGACAATGCAGTCGGTGACGGCACAACCGCCGAGTCGAACCGCTCCATGTACACCGCCGGTTATTTCACCCGCTGCATACAGCCCTTTGATCGGAGCAAAGTCCTGATTGATAACCTGGCCTTTGGTATTGGTGACCAGTCCTCCCATGCAGTGGTGTACTTTGGGCCAAAGTCTTGCCGCGTAAAAGGGCCCGGCGGTCATCGGTTTTGCATCCTCGAAGATTTTGCAGCCAAAGTCATCATCCTTGCCTTTTAAGACCATAGAGTTCCACCTTTTTATCTCGGCCAGGAAGGGCTGAAGCGGGATTTTATAGTGCTCTGCCACCTGCTCCAAGGTATCAAATTTCTTGATGGAGCCGTTTTTCAATCCAGCTTCAAATGAAGATGGCAGTACCTGAAGTTTGGCAGCGTATTCATCAGCCACGTGGATGACCGGCTCGCCCACATCCATGATGGCATCCGCCCTTACTTTTCTGTTGCCGGTTTCATTAATAAACCGTTTACCGGTTTTCGGATTAATCATCGGGGCAAATCCCACCAGACGCTCGCAGAAATGAGGTACATACCCGAAACCTTTCTCATCGGGACTTGCCCATGGCCCTAACTGTATCCAATCAAGTTGGACATCCATCGCGCCTATCTTCAAGGCTGCTCTCAGGGCTTCACCAGTAGCGCCGGGATGATTGGTGCTATCAAATTTATCAGTAAGCTTGGGATCCTGAACCATACGCATCTGAAGATCTCTCGAGAAACCGCCTGCGGCCAGAATGACGGCTTTCTTGGCTTTAATGAAGAGCGGAGTACCGCTGTCTTCTTGTCCGAATTTATACCCGTCGAGCACCTCTATGCCAGCCACCCGGCCGTCTTCGTTCTGAATCAGACGAACGAGCTTACGATTGGTTTCCACATTTACTCCTTTTTCCTTCAATTTGGCAAGCATAGGCTTTACAATGTCCGAACCTGATCCGGTCTCTGCCTGGTGGGTTCGAGGAACAGCGTGACCGCCATGGAAGTTGACTGTGGCGAATTTTGTTCCCAGATAGTTCATAACCCATTCCAGGGCTTCAACTGACTTTTCAGCTACTATTTTGGCTTTCTCAACATGATTTAGGTATAATCCTGCTTTCAGCATATCTTCCAGCATGACTTCAGGTGAATCTTTGATGCCCATCGCTGCCTGCATCTTGGAACCGGCTGCAGCGAGGTCCCCGCCATTTATAATTGAGTTGCCCCCCGGGGTAGGCATTTTTTCGATTACTTTCACGCTGGCCCCTGCCTCATGGGCTTCCAATGCAGCCGCACAACCGGCAAATCCGGAACCGACGATCACAACGTCAGCTTCTTCGCTCCACTTTACTGATTCTCCCCCTGAACCTAAGCCGCACCCTGCCAGTGTGGCTGTGCCGGCCAGAACCAGTCCTGTAGCAGCCGATTTCTTAATGAACTCACGTCGATTCATCCTCGCTTTTGACATCAATGATCACTCCTTTACGAAAAGGTTAATAAATATCCCCAACTTTCCAACTCTGGTCCAAATTCTTGAACCAATCAAACTCATGACATTGGGCGCAGTATACTTGCGACTCCCTATGCATTTTGTGACACAGGTGGCATTCTATTTCTCCCAAATGACTATCATGGGGATTAGAAGATTCGAAATTGGTAGCTGCAACCGTCTTTTCCCAATCTTCGGTATGACACGCAAGACAATCTGCCATTGAAAAATCTCGTTCTTTGAGGGGCTTTTCGTAGTTCCCGGTCACAAATGCCACGCCTTCATGAATTTTTTCAGGTATACTTTGCTGATGACAATCCAAACACTTGATTTCCGCCTCCCCATGCTTGGCCGCCAGTAAATTTCCTGTTTTCCAGGACTCGTAATAGGGTTGGATCACATGACAGGTTGCACAAAAGCTGGGCTTTTCGCTGGCTTGCAGGAGAACTGCGGTCGTGGCCGCTCCGATAAATACAACCAATGCGGCTACAAGTAGCACAGTTTTACGCGAAAAACTGCGCCAGGACATCCACATCCCCTCCTTTGCAGTTTTTCTGATTTAGGTTCGCATCACCACCTCTTACCATTTTCCGTCATGTCCTAAAGTCGCCTATCTTGGATAATTTATCCGGAAATGTGGACATAAACTGAGTGCAGAAGTAGCGATTACTTGCGTTTGCCTAGGTGTCGATTTCTTTGTGTTTCAGAGAGAATCCTTTGTGTAGCTGTACGAAAGAATGGCGGGTATTTTGTTGGATGGAATATTAACCGCTCCTTACCAGAATGACCAGCCTGCTCCTATGGCGACCAATTATCAGGTAATCCCTGGTAGGGAAGGAATCACCAGTTTCCATATTAAATCTGTTTATTGGGGGTTGGGTTTTCTATTAACTCATAATTTGATAAAATCACCATAATTCCAGGAGCTGCGTCGTTTGTCTTCTGTTTTACCGACAGCTTAATTAGGAGTAATAAGGAGGGTCTTTCTTCGATTCAGACTTGACCGTAATATATATTTCGGTCAGGCAAATAGCATCAGCTTTCACCCGTTGCGATTGAGGTTGATTGTCTTGCACCACTCAACCGCCATAATATGGTAATCGAGGAGGCGAAATGCTGTGAGAGAGTATGATGAAACCACAACAGCTCTGGTGGAATCGGTTCTTGATACAGGTGAGCTGGACCAAGTTTTTGCATTTCTTCGCTTGAAAAGCGACAAGCAGTTCATCATTACCGATCACAAGGGAATGATCTACGCCAGCAGTCATGGGTGCTGTAATGATTCTCCCGATGACCGCTATATCGACCTGCCGCCCGAGGACATCTGCAATAGTGTTTATTATGATGTACCTGCTTCCACCCTATACTACAGGGT
>JBLNCH010000315.1:0-8480 GCA_050260485.1 Bacillota bacterium
CATCGAGGAACTGCGTCACATTGCGGATTCGTCCGATTATATACGGCGCAGCAAGGGCCGCAGAGGACTGGAGATACTGAGCAAAATGCAGAAACACCCGGGGATGAAAATCGGGATATATGAAGGAGATTTTCCGGAAGAGAGAGAAGTAGACATGAAACTTTTGCGGCTTTGTAAGGATTTGGACGCCAGTATTGTTACCAACGATTACAACCTTAATAAGGTGGCTGAGCTGCAGGGGATAAAGGTCTTGAATGTTAATGAGCTGACCAATGCGGTTAAAGTCATCGTATTTCCCGGTGAGACCATGAAGGTTAATATCATCAAAGAAGGCAAAGAGGATGGACAAGGTGTCGGATACCTTGAAGATGGTACCATGGTAGTGGTAGAGAATGGACAGGAGGAAATCGGGCAGGAGATAGAAGTAATGGTGACCAGCGTGTTCCAAACCGCCGCAGGCCGCATGATTTTTACCAAGAAATCCAAGGAAGGAACTCGTATCAACCAGACCATGCAGAAACTGCAAGAGGTGAATCTTTTTGGGTGATACCGGAGTGCTCCTGGCTGCGGCCGGCCAGGGCAAACGCATGCACAGCCGGGTTAACAAGGTGTTTTTGGAGCTGGCAGGTCAACCGGTAATCAAGTACTCACTTGATATTTTTGAAAAACTGCCGGATATTGAAGAGATAATTATTATTGCCCACCCCCGGGAAGTATCTAACATGGAACGGGACATCGTTGAGAATTTTAATTACCGCAAGGTAAAGCGCGTTGTACCGGGGGGACAGGAGCGGCAGGATTCAGTCTGGGCCGGTCTTAAAGCCCTGGATGAAGGGTTGAATCTGGTGGCTGTGCACGACGGGGCACGGCCACTGGTTTCATCGGAGTTGGTTATTCGAGTTATTGAGGCCGCTCGGGTTTTTGGTGCCGCGTGTCCCGGGGTTCCCAGCAAGGATACTCTGAAGGAGGTGGAACCTGGCGGTAACGTTAAAGCTACCGTGGACCGTTCCCGGCTTTACCAGATCCAGACTCCGCAGGTTTTCCGGTCGTCTCCTTTGAAAGAAGCTTACCGTAAAGCCTTCGCCCAGGGATTTGTGGGGACCGATGATGCAGTTATCTATGAAAAGTTCTGTGGACCCGTTCGCGTTGTTGACGGAGACTACCGCAACCTCAAGATTACTACCGTTGATGACATGCACATGGCCCGGGGACTACTCATGGGGGAGAAGGATATGCGGATTGGTAATGGTTATGATGTTCACCGCCTGGTGGAGGGTCGAAAACTAGTAATAGGCGGGGTGCGGATACCTTTTGAGAAAGGCCTTCAGGGCCATTCGGATGCCGACGTGCTGGTGCATGCCATCTGTGATGCCCTGCTCGGTGCCGCAGGGCTGCATGATATCGGGTATTATTTTCCTGATAACGATCCTGAATTCCAAAACATTGACAGCTTGATACTCCTAAAAAGGGTCGGGATAATGATTTCCGGCCGGGGATTGGAGATAGTCAATATAGACAGCACCATAATCGCCGAACGACCGCGAATGGCTCCCTATCTGGAGGAGATGAAACAGCACCTGGCAGCAGCATTGGGAATTGATGTCTTAAAGATCAACATAAAAGCAACCACCACCGAGGGATTGGGATTTACCGGCAGAGGGGAAGGAATTGCCGCCCAGGCCAGTGTGCTGCTAAAATAGTCTCGTCTGAAATGACCTGGAATCTCGACGTGGTGTTAGTTTATGGTTATTATATAGATGGTGACCACTCGTTTGGGCTGGTCATCTAAAGCATTTTAAGGGAGAACAATAAAATGGCGATGATGAATCCCGGCTCAACCAATTTTATTCAGGCTATTATCAATGAGGATTTAAAAAACGGTAAAAACGGGGGGCGAGTTCATACCCGGTTTCCCCCTGAGCCCAACGGGTATCTTCATATCGGCCATGCCAAATCTATTTGCTTAAACTTTGGTATCGCCGCCCTGTATCAGGGCCTGTGCAACCTGCGCTTTGATGATACTAATCCCAGCAAAGAAGAGGTAGAATTTGTCGAGTCTATAAAGGCGGACGTCAGGTGGCTTGGTTTTGATTGGGAAGACCGGTTGTATTTTGCCTCTGATTACTTTGAGCAGCTCTATGATTTTGCGATTGAGTTGATAAAGCGTGGACATGCTTATGTCTGTGACCTGTCAGCCGCCGAGATCAGAGAGTACCGGGGCACCTTAACCCAGCCCGGGAGAAACAGCCCCTATCGAGACCGTTCGGTGGAAGAGAATCTTGATCTTTTCCAGCGTATGCGTGCCGGGGAATTTGAGGATGGTTCCCGCGTGCTCAGGGCCAAGATAGATATGGCGTCCCCAAATCTAAACATGAGAGACCCGGTTTTATACCGGATATTGCGGCAAACCCACCACCGTACTGGTGATAAATGGTGTATCTACCCGATGTATGACTACGCGCACCCATTATCCGACTATCTGGAGGGGATAACCCATTCCATCTGCACCATGGAATTCGAGGATCACCGTCCTCTGTACGATTGGCCTTTGGAGGTTTTAGGACTTAAGAACCGTCCTCAGCAGATTGAATTTGCCCGGCTCAACCTTACCCATACGGTGATGAGCAAGAGAATCCTGCGGGAGTTGGTGGAACAGGGGATAGTAAAGGGATGGGATGACCCGCGCAGGCCCACCATATCCGGCCTGCGCCGGAGAGGTGTTACCCCGGAAGCCATCCGCGATTTTTGCGAACGAATCGGGGTTGCTAAGAGCAACAGCACGGTTGATATCGGTCTCCTGGAACACTGCATCCGGGAAGACCTGAATGAAAAGGCTTATCGGGTGATGGCTGTCCTGCGTCCTCTTAAGGTGGTCATTGAGAACTACCCTGAGGACCTGGTGGAGGAACTTGACGCGGAGAACAATCCGGAAAATCCGGCTATGGGTTCAAGGAAGATACCGTTTTCCAGGGTCCTGTATATCGAGCGGGAGGATTTCATGGAGGACCCACCGAAGAAGTTCTTCCGTCTCTCACCTGGGAAAGAGGTCCGTTTGAAGCACGCCTACATTATAAAGTGTGAACAGGTGATAAAGGACGAAAAGACCGGGGAGATTATTGAGCTCCGGTGTACCTATGACCCCGAGACCCGCAGCGGACTGGCATCTGGTACTCGCAAGGTCAAGGGGACCCTGCATTGGGTTTCAGCTCCACATGCAATCAAGGCGGAAGTACGTTTATTCAACCACCTGTTCCTGAGTGAGAACCCGGGAGAGGAAAAGGGTGAACTGGGTTACAGAGCCAACCTCAATCCGAATTCAATGGAGGTGTTGACCTCCTGTCTGGTGGAACCAGGGCTGGCTGAAGCTACCCCTGACCGAAGGTACCAGTTCCTGCGGCAGGGTTATTTTGCACTGGATCCGGTGGACTCCGACCCTCATAATCTGGTATTCAACCGGATAGTATCACTGCGTGACTCCTGGGCCAAAGCCCAGAATTCTTTGAGCTGAGGGGGATTAGGCCAGCTATTTCAACTGGCGGTGCCGACAAGTATTGAATTGCTCCGATGCCCATCTGCTCGGGGCGATTTTTTTGATTCCGGCTGGGGGTTGGTTAATTTCTGTTTAGCGGGGATTGCATCCGCATTACCGGACTGCTGCTGCAGCATATTAATAGTCGGGAGGAGGGAGATCGGCATAACCTGTCGATCAGCGAAAGAATGAAACAGACCAAGGTTAGATTTGCACCCAGTCCGACCGGACCTTTACACATCGGTGGTGCCCGTTCAGCCTTATTCAATTACCTTTTTGCCCGGAACCAAAAGGGGACGTTGCTGCTGCGGATAGAGGACACCGATCTGGAGAGGTCTTCCCTGGAATATGAGCGGGAGATCATCGAGTCACTATCCTGGTTGGGGATTACTTGGGAAGAGGGCATTGATGTTGGGGGGAATAATGGGCCGTACCGCCAAACGGAGCGGCTGGATACATACCACCGCTATGTTGATCAGCTCTTGAGAAGCGGTCACGCTTATCACTGTTTCTGTACCGAGGAGGAGTTGGCCGAGGAACGCCAGTCCATGCTGGATAAAGGCCTTATTGTAGGGTACTCGGGCAAATGTCGCGACCTCACTCCGGAGGAGCAGGAGGAAAAACTGAGCCGGGGGCTGCTTCCCACCGTGCGTTTTCGGGTTCCCCCTGGCGAAAACCTGGTAGTCAACGATCTGGTGCGGGGTCCAATAACATTTGACAGCTCAGAGATCGGGGATTTCATAATTGTAAAATCGGACGGGATTCCCACCTACAACTTTGCGGTGGTAATCGACGACCACGAGATGCAGATAACCCATGTGATCCGGGCGGAAGAGCACCTGTCCAATACTCCGCGACAGTTGCTGATTTACCGGGCCTTGGGCTTCAGAATACCTGAATTTGCTCATATCTCGCTGATCCTGGGCAAGGACCGGCAAAAGATGAGCAAAAGGCACGGAGCTACCTCGGTTATGCAGTACCGGGAAGCAGGGTACCTGCCGGAAGCCATGTTCAACTTCCTGGCATTGTTAGGATGGTCCCCTGAGGGTGAGCAGGAGATCCTGGGACGGGACGAGATAATCAGGCAGTTCAGCCTGCAGCGGGTAGCCAAGAATCCTGCGGTATTTGATCTGGAGAAGTTGAACTGGCTAAACGCTCAGTATATAAAGAGGAAGTCGATCAAAAACCTGGGAGAGATGCTGAAGCCATATCTGGCAACCTCCCCCTTCGGGGAAAGAATAGAGAACATGGACCCGGAGATTTATGAGGTTTTTATTGAGGCGGTAAGAGATCGAATGGTCTGTCTTAGCGATGTGGTTAAGGAGGCTGAACCATTCTTTGCCGATCCCCGGTATGATGCGGATACTATTAATCAGCTGGAACAGCGGGAGGTCAGGGAGATGCTGCGGCTCTTTGCGGAACGTCTTCCGGACAGGTTTGACCTGGAACAGGCCCGCACCTTTATGAAAGGCCTGCCCAAAGCTCTGCAGCTACCCGCCAAACGGGTCTATATGCCCATCAGGCTGGCTTTAACCGGTAACCCCAACGGTCCGGAACTGCCATACCTTTTTGTGGTGATGGGGGTACCGGAGATAAGACGACGGATTGCCAGTTTAATTTGATATACCATGCGCCGGATGTTATTTTTCGAATCATAATGGATGATTGACACAGATTGTTTACCTGCATATAATGATTCTAACTAAAACATAAGATTATAATAGCTATGAAGAGGAAGAGTAGATACTGTCTCCCCATAAGAGAGAAATGGTCACTGGGCTGAGAGCCATTTCGGATTGAGCGGTATACGAAGTGCGCCTCGGAGCTTCGTTGGCGGGTTGTTCCGTTATAGACTGTCGAGTGGAGCCCCAGCTCAAGCAGAGTGGGACCGCGAAAAGGCTAGCCTTTCGTCTCTGCATAGACGAAAGGCTTTTTATATCGATAATTGCGTCCGGTAAGCACCGGATAGATGATACTATGGAGGGGAAAAAGAATGGGAATCTTCCAGATGCTTAAACAAGACCTGGATGTCGTACTGGAACGGGATCCGGCGGCCCGTAGCCGATTGGAGGTTTTCTTGTGTTATCCGGGTTTTCATGCTCTACTGTGGCACCGGTTGGCCCACTGGCTGTATAAGCGCGGCTGGCTGGTTCTGGCCCGGATAGTATCGCAGATAAACCGGGCTCTGACTCAGATAGAGATCCACCCCGGGGCCGAAATCGGCCGGGGGTTTTTCATAGACCACGGGGCCGGGGTGGTAATAGGGGAAACCACTGTAATCGGGGACAATGTCACCCTGTACCAGGGTGTCACCCTGGGAGGTACTGGTAAGGAGAAAGGAAAACGCCACCCAACCGTAGGGAATAATGTGGTGGTGAGTGCTGGAGCCAAGATCCTCGGTTCGATAACCATAGGCGAAAACGCCAAAATCGGAGCCGGGTCGGTGGTACTGAAGGATGTTCCACCGAACTGCACCGTGGTTGGGGTGCCGGGACGGGTGGTAGTGAAAAACGGTACCCGGATCAGAGAGGATGCGGAGGTGGACCTTAACCACCACCTGCTGCCGGACCCAATAGCCGAGGCCATGCAGGCCTTACAGGATAGGATTGCCCAGCTGGAATACCGGCTTCAGCACCTGGAGAAGGAGGCCAATCATGATAAGAGTCTACAATACGCAAACCAGGCAAAAGGAAGAATTGCTCAGTAGTGAACCGCAAAAGATCAGGATGTATGTATGCGGCCCGACCACATACAACTATATTCACCTGGGCAACGCCCGGCCTCTGGTGGTTTTCGATACCATTAGAAGGTATCTTAAGTATCGCGGTTTTGAGGTAACCTATGTCCAGAATTTCACCGATGTTGACGACAAAATCATAAACCGGGCTAACGAAGAAGGCCGCGAAGCTCATGAAGTGGCAGAACAGTATATTGCCGAGTATTTCAAGGATGCCGAGGCCCTGCATGTAGAAGAGGCAGATCTGCACCCCCGGGTTAGTCACCATATTCCGGAAATCATTGAGGTTATTGCCGCACTGGTTGATAAAGGCCACGCCTATGTCCGGGACGGGGATGTGTTCTTTGCGGTCGACTCGTTTCCGGGCTATGGTAAGCTTTCCGGCCGCAGCCTGGAGGATATCCTGTCGGGAGCCAGGGTTGAGGTGGATACCCGCAAAGAGGAACCCTACGATTTTGTGCTCTGGAAGAGTGCCAAGCCGGGTGAGCCTTCCTGGGAGAGCCCCTGGGGGATGGGACGGCCGGGGTGGCATATTGAGTGCTCGGTGATGTCGATGAAGTATCTGGGTAGCACCCTGGACATTCACGGTGGGGGAGCCGACCTGATCTTCCCCCATCACGAGAACGAAATCGCCCAGTCAGAGGCCTATAGTGGTCAACCGTTTGTGCGCTACTGGCTGCATAATGGTTTTATCACCGTTAATAAGGAAAAGATGTCCAAATCGCTGGGGAACTTTTTCATTGTCCGCGACATCCTGGAGAAGTACTCAGGCAATGTGGTGAGGTTATATCTCCTGTCCACTCATTATCGAAATCCGCTGGACTTTGATGATACCAAGCTGGAGGAAGCGGAGAAAGCCTTGGAACGTATTAAAAACTCCTGGTACCTGCTGCAGGAGGCCCTCCGGGCTCCAAGTTCTCCGGACGTTAATCCAGCTGACCGGGAACTGTCCCGGGAACTGGAGACCTTAAGAGCGGAATTCATTATGGCAATGGATGATGATTTTAACACTGCTCTGGCCTTTAGCCATGTCTTTGCTTTGGTCAGGGTTATAAACAAGTACTTGGCTGAGGTTCAGGTGAGGTCAAGACCGGTGCTGGAACAAGCTGCCCAGATATTTAATGAGATGATGGAGGTCATGGGACTTAATCTTGAATCTGAAGCAGCACCATCAGCTACCTCAAGTACAAGTACGGTTGGAGAAATTGTTTTAAGTCTGGTAGAATTCAGGAAACAAGCCCGTCAGGATAAGGACTACCGTACCGGGGATTTGGTGCGGGATCTTTTAAGCCGTCAGGGAATCATCCTGGAGGACAGCAAGGAAGGCAGCAGGATCAAATCGGATGTCGAGCCGGACCTGGAGGAGCTGATGGCGGCAGTAATGGATTTGCGCCAGTCCTTGCGGAAAGAGAAGAATTTTGCCCGGGCTGACCAGTTGCGTGACATCCTTGCAGACCGCAATATAGTTTTTGAGGACACCCGGGAGGGGTCCAGGTGGAGGTTCGTAAAATAAGTGCTGATATCACCAGGACTATCCATTGCTGAGTTAAACCAGATGTCGCCCCTGATAATGGCGTATGTAGGGGACGCGGTCTTTGAATTGGCTATTCGCAGTCGGAAGATTGTTGACAAACCCAGGAAGATAAAAGAGATACACCAGGAGGTTGTGAACCTGGTAAATGCCGAAAAACAGGCACAGATATTAAGAGATATCGAGGGATGCTTGACTGAAGAAGAGTTGGCAGTGGTCAGGAGGGGCAGGAATGCTAAAAGCCATTCCGTCCCCCGGCATGCTGTTACTGCCGATTACCGCTGGAGTACAGGCCTGGAGGCCCTTTTCGGTTACTTGTACCTTAAAGGCGATGAACATCGTCTGCAGGAGATACTGGGTATGATTGACTATACGTAATCCCGTTTCGACCCGGGTGCCGAGTAACTGTCGTGTTATTTTGAAGGGAGAAGGGGACACCGGTCGTAACTACCTTCAAACGGTCTGACTATCTTATTTAATATAATTCCACCCTTAGCCTTTTACCGGATTCGGGGCTTGGCATTTCTAGTCAATCCATCTTACCTTATAATGAGGGTAAATAATAATCCATAAAAGAGGTATTATTGTTTATGAAGGTAAAGTTAATTGCCCACACCCCGGAACCGGAAAAGACGGTGGCTCTGGCAGCCAGAATGTGCTATTCTAACCGGGGAGTAGACAAC
>JBLNCH010000316.1:0-4237 GCA_050260485.1 Bacillota bacterium
CCCCGATACCGACATCGATCTCATCGAATACCAGTACCGGCACCAGATAGGCATCTGCCAAAGCAGTTTTAATAGCCAGGATAAAGCGCGAGGATTCGCCTCCGGAGGCAATCTTGTAAACAGGACGGGGTGGTTCCCCCGGATTGGCAGAAAACTGGAAGATCACATCGTCAATACCTGCGGCGGTGGGGGGAGCCGGTTGAATGTCTATCTTAAAAGTTACACCCGGCATCGACAACTGGGCCAACTCATCCTCTATTCTTACCTCCAGAGCACGGGCCGCCTGTTGGCGAATGCTTGAAATCCGGGAAGCCAGTTCCTGGTACTGTTCCCAGAGAGCCTTCTGACGCTCCTCCAGTTCCCGGGTCTGCAATTCAAGACGGTCCAGGGATGACCTTTGGTCTTTCAGCTCTGCCAAATACTCCAGAGCTGCGGGGATAGTACCGCCGTACTTGCGTTTTATCTTGTTGACCAGATTCAGACGGTCCTCAATGGCCTCCAGGCGTGCCGGGTTATAATCCTGTTTATCCCGGAAACGGTCCATCCTGGGCCCGATATCTTCCAGCAGGTAGTAGGTTTCATCAATGACTGCCGCCAATTCCGTAAGAAAGCTTTCCTCGACACTGCGCAGGGCTTCACGGGCCTTGGCCAGCTGAACAAGGGCGCCATTACCGTCTGCAAACACCAGTTGGTCAACCCTGGCCAGAGTATGTAATACCTTTTCCCAGTTAAGAATGCGGTTGCGCTCGGCGAGCAGCTTCTCATCCTCACCTTCTACCAGGGCAGCAGATTCAATTTCATTTATCTGGTTGTCGGTTAAATCCAGATCCCGGGCTCTCTTTTTCATGGTGGCTTGCAGTTCTTCAATCTGGGTGGCGGTCGATTTCCATTCATGATAGACTTCGACCAACCGGGGAACTAATACCTTAATATCAGGAGTCAGGCTGTCCAGGAAATGCCTGTGGAACCGGGGATTTAAAACCTGCTGGTTGGCGTGCTGCAGGTGGATATCAACCAGGTACTCGGCCAGGTTTTTCAACATAACCGCAGTGACTGTATGCCCGTTAACCCGGTTGATGGTTCTTCCCTGAGGCGTTATCTCGCGGCGGATTATCAAACAATCATCGTCATCCTCCCACAGGTCGTTCTCCCTCAGGAATTGCGCCAGCGGGGAATCGGGAGTTACTTCAAATACCCCCTCCACCAGACACTTAATATCGTGATTCCGAACCACATCGGAATTTATACGCTCACCGATCAGGAGTTCAAGACAGTCGACGACAATTGATTTGCCGGTGCCGGTCTCCCCGGTCAGAACGTTGAGTCCCTCACCAAAATGAAGCCGCAGTTCATCGATCAAGATCATGTTCTTTATGTACAGTTCTCGCAGCATTATTCATCAGCTCTCATAAACAGACTTTATCAACCGGCTAAAACCGAAACGCGCCGGAACCTTAAATCACCAAGCTGCCAAATAACCGCAATCACAGGAAACGCCATCGGCTCTCTGCCATCAGAAGCGATAACACCTGACAACTGGTGTTTATTCCAATAAAGAACGAAA
This sequence comes from Bacillota bacterium, assembly GCA_050260485.1. Lineage (GTDB taxonomy): Bacteria > Bacillota > Syntrophomonadia > Syntrophomonadales > DTU052 > DTU052. The sequence continues at coordinate 1,565 of JBLNCH010000316.1, forward strand.
ACGTTCCAAAACTCTGGGCACCGCTTTTTTGGGCTTTACTACCACTATAATGGTATCATCGCCGGCAACGGTTCCTACAACCTCCGGTATAGCTGCAGCATCAATGTTCGAAGCCACCAGATGGGCGGAACCCGGTATCGTCTTGAATACTATCAGATTTTCGCTGTCAGTTATCTCCTGGACCGTATCAAGAAACACCCTGCGCATCCTCTCCATAGAGGCTCTGGGAGCCGGTACCTCTGGAAGAGCGTAATGATAACCATCAGGACTTGATACCTTAACCAGCTTCAATTCCTTAATGTCACGGGAGACAGTAGCCTGGGTCACCATATAACCCAGATCGGACAGGGCTTCACACAACTCCTCCTGGGTGGATATCCTCTGGCTGGTCACAATCTCTCTTATCGCCATATGCCGCCTGGCCTTCACATTCTGCCCCCTTTCAGCCTCTGCACCGCCACCAGCAGCGGGGGATGGTGGGCCTGGTTGATGAATTTCACCATTAGGACCTCATACTCCTGTTGGTTTAGGTCCCCAGTCACCGCCAGAACCTCCCGGGCTTCTTCTGCTCCTCCCTCATGACCGGGGTAACAGACAATAGTCATAACCCCTCCCGGTTGTAGGAGGGTAACGGCCGCTTGTATCGCCTGCCGGGAGCACTCGGCTGTGGTCGCTGTTTCCCGGGGACCGCCCGGGAGATAACCCAGGTTGAACATGATGGCCGCAACCGGTGAGCTTACGTGATTTCGCAGGTTGCGAAAATCTTCCTGAAAAATCTCGACCCGGTGAGCTAACCCGTGCTGTTCCAGCCGGGCGGCAGTGTTAGCTATCGCCAGCGGAGATATATCAAAAGCAAGGACTCGCCCCTCGGTCACAAGCTGGGCCAGAAACAGCGTATCGTGACCGTTGCCACAGGTGGCGTCTATCACCGTGTCACCCGGTTTAACCACGCGCTTTACGCAAAGGTGCGATAAATTAACGGCATTACGGTAACTCATAGCTGCAATTTCCTGTTTAAAACCTCGAGGATACTACGCTCCTTTAATTTTACCAGACTGATATGGTATGGAGATGGCCCGATCTCCACCTCATCCCCAGGAGACACGGTAACCGTATCCTGCCCGTCCACGGTAAGCACCACCTTTTCCGTCTCCGGAATAATGCTCAAAGAGTGATTCGCATCCATCACCAGTGGTTTTAAAGCAGGTACATAAGGACAGACCGGGGTAAGAACCATCACCTGTGCGTCCGGCATCAACACTGGTCCACCTGCTGACAGGGAGTAAGCAGTCGAACCGGTTGGGGTAGCACAGATTATGCCATCCGCAACGTACCTGGCCAACGGTTTCCCATCCATCAATACCTGCAGGCGAATCATTCGAGCAATGCCCTGCCGCAAGACCGTGGCTTCATTGAGGGCCTCGCTCTGAAAGATGATCCTCTCCCCTCTGCGCGCGGTTATCCGCAGCATCATACGGTTTTCCAAGCGGTAATCCTGATCGATTATCCGCTGTAAATACCGGCTTAACTCGTCAACCTCCAGCTCAGCCAGAAAGCCGACCCTTCCCAGGTTTATGGTTAATAGAGGAATGCCCAGGTGACCACACCGCCGAGCGGTGCCCAATATAGTCCCGTCACCCCCAAACACCACCAGGAGGTCCGGGACCTCATCCCCTTCGTGCCAGTCCTGAATAACCTTGAGGCCCCGGGATTCCATGGTAACAGCAACTTCATGAGCCACCTTGCGGGTTTCATCCCTGCGGGAGTTTGACACCAAACCAACTATCATTTTTAATCTCCTATTTAATGCTCTATAGTAAATAATCCGTCTGATCTCCGGTTGTTTTCCGTTAACGGTGCTGAACTACGGACCATCCGGGAATGGAAAGCGGTTTTAGCAGGGTGGTACCTGCTCCTGTAATCTCACTCCGGGCTCGTACCCGGTTGGCCGAGTTGGCGATGAGCAGCCTCAACCACCCGGGTGAGCAGCGAATCTTTTCCGGCCTCGGCCGATCCTTGCTTAAGGTGAAGGAAGAACTCAATATTCCCGTTGGGACCCTTGATGGGCGAGAAGCAGGCGTTTATCAGGGCCAGCCCGCAGTCCGCAGCCTGCCGCGCCACCCGGTGGAGCACTTCTTCATGGATTTCCGGATTTTTGACTACCCCTCTTTTGCCCACCTGCTCGCGTCCCGCCTCAAACTGAGGCTTAACCAGGGCCACCACCTCTCCATTACCATTCAACAGTTCATATATTACCGGTAATATCAGACCCAGAGAAATAAAAGCTACGTCCACAGTAGCTATATCCATCCTCTCCGGGAAATCTTCCGGGGTCACATATCGGATGTTGGTGCGCTCAACGGTGATTACCCGCGGATCCCTGCGCAGACTCCAGTCAAGCTGCCCATACCCCACATCGACCGCATAGACCTTTCGGGCACCGTGCTGCAGGGCACAGTCGGTAAAGCCACCGGTGGAGGCACCCACATCCAGGACAATCTTATTCATAAAATCTAGCTGCATGGCCTGGATGGCTCCCAGTAGTTTCAGCCCGCCACGGCTGACAAAACTTGGTCCATCACTACCCACCACCCGAAGCTTTGTACTCTCGGGTATCCTCTGCCCTGGCTTGTCAACCCTTATTCCGTCCGCGAAAACCAGACCGGCTAAAAT
>JBLNCH010000317.1:0-5877 GCA_050260485.1 Bacillota bacterium
TACCTTCCCGGTTAAACCAGGGATAACCTCCCAGGATCTCGTCAGCACATTCCCCGGAAAGACCCACTGTAACCGTCTTTTTTATCTCCCGACAGAACAGGTACAGAGAGGAGTCGATGTCCGCCATTCCCGGGAAGTCACTGGCCCGGACAGCTGGAATAAGGGCGGCTGCCAGTTCCAGGTTATCCAGTGTTACATGGTGGTGTTCTGAACCAACATACCCGGATACCATCCTTATCCAGGGGATATCCGCATCCGGTTGAAACTGGTTGGAGCGAAAGTATTCGTCATTTCCCCGGTAATCAACCGAGAAAGTACGCAAGGCTCCCTGGCCTTCTTCTTTAAAAACCCTGGCTGCGAATGCGGTTATAGCACTTGAGTCGAGTCCTCCTGATAACAGGGTACCTATCGGTACGTCGGACACAAGCTGTCTGCGGACGGAATCCTCCAATAGCTCTCGCACACGGTGTGCGGTGGTTGGCAAATCGTCCAGGTGCGGTTTACTAACCAGTCTCCAGTATTTTGAGGTGGAAATCCCCCGGCGGGTATACTCCAGAAAGTAACCGGGACGGAGTTCCCTTACGTTATGAAAAACTCCATGTCCCGGAGTTCGTGAGGGTGCCATCACCAGAACCTCTGCCAGGCCTTCACGATCCAGAGCAGGGGAAACCTGGGGATGTGCCAGGAGAGCTTTCAATTCCGAGGCAAAGAGAAACATTGATCCCCGCTGAAAGTAAAATAGGGGTTTAACTCCCAAACGATCACGGGCCATAAACAGGCTCTGCTCTGCTTCATCCCAGATGGCGAAGGCAAATATACCGTTAAGCCGGTCCAAACAGGCCTTTCCCCATTCTATGTAGGCTAATAGCAATACCTCGGTATCGGAGTTTCGCGTTCGGAGGTGGTGACCGCGGACTTCCAATTCTCTCCTAATCTCCAGTGTGTTATAAAGTTCCCCATTATAAGTAATGGTGTAGGTCCGGTTTCCCCGGCTGCGGGTCATGGGTTGCTCACCACCCTCCGGATCAACCACCACCAGGCGTCGATGTCCGAAAGCTGCATGAGGAGAACTCCAGGTTGACAATGCATCCGGCCCCCGGTGAGCGAGGTGGTTGGTCATCCTTAACAGGATCTGATTCTTCCGGGTAAGATCCTCATCCCAGTCAACCCATCCGGTAATCCCACACATGTTGTTCCCTCCTTGGAAGAATTTTTCACATAAAAAAGCGCCCGGATTGCTCCGTAGCGCCTTTGCCTTATTATTATTACTCATTTAATCAAAAAAGTGTACTTGGAATGTTTGGTCTGCTGGTTTTCAGGGTTCGAACGCAAAGCCCTCTTCAAACAATTGGCAGCACGCCTCGACCACCTGGGGATCATATAGGCTGCCGCTATTGACACAAATCTCTTCCAGTGCTTTGGCTACTCCCAATGCAGGCCGGTAGGGACGGTGCGATGCCATGGCCTCCACCACATCCGCCACCCCCAGGATGCGGGCCTCCAGCAGGATTTCCGAGCCTTTAATCCCCTGGGGATAACCGGAACCATCCATGCGTTCATGATGTTGCAGTAAAAACAGGGGTACCGGAGCAGAGAATGGAATATTACGCACAATTTCATAACCTGCCTGGCAGTGAGTCCTCACCAGGTGCATCTCCACTTCCGTCAGCCTGCCTGGCTTAGATAAAATTTCGGTTGGTATGTACATCTTGCCTATGTCATGCAGGATGCCTGCGGTGCGCAAGCCTTCCAGCCGGCTACCGTCTATGCCCATCTTTTTTGCGATGGCACAGGCCAGATCCGCTACCCTTCGTTGATGCCCCGCCGTATAAGGATCCCGTTTTTCGGCGGTAGCCGCCAGAGCCTCCACCGTACCATTGAGCAGCTGCTGCATCTCCGCCAAGCTCTTTTGCAGCTTTTTTTCCGCCCGCCAACGCTCGGTGACATCCTCCCCAATAGTGGCAATCCCCACCACATTTTGATCAGTATCCATCAGCAGGGTATTATTCCATTGGATACGAAGTATCTGGCCGTTTTTGGTCTGTACAAAACTCGGACCATAGCTTATTATCCTTTCTCTTTTGATGGTGGTCTCGAAAAGCTTGATCATCTTATCGCGGATCGAGGGAGGAAAGAAGCATCTAAAATGCTTGCCTTCGAGTTCCTCTTTCCGCCACCCGGTGAGGCTTAAGAGGAAGTTATTCGCGAAGGTAATAGTGCCATCAGCATCCACAATAAGTGCCAGCAAGCGGACGTTCTCCAACAGAGAACGGAAACGTCTCTCGGACTCGGCAAGGACCGATTTCTGTTTATGCAGTTCCTGGTACTGCTGTCTCAGTTCTTCTTCTATAGCGGTGAGTTCTTCAAGCGTGGCCTCAAGTTCCTCATTGGCGGCTCGCAAACGACGCTCGGCCCATCTGGCATCAGTCACATCCATAAGCGATATAATGCTCTGCTTGCTGTTAGGAATCATGGCCGCGGTGAGAGAGACCTCCCGAACCTGACCATCTTTCCTCACCAGACGAAACTCATAGTTCCTGGGCACCTGGTTACCGGGCTCCCTGCGGGCCCGGTGCAACTCCAACATCCTGTCCAGATCCTCGGGAAATACGAAATCCGTCCACTTCAGGTTGCTACACACTTCTTTGCGGGCAATGCCGGTCAACCTTTCTGTTTCCTTGTTAGCCGATATGACTCTGGTATCCTCATCAAAAATAAGGATGGCGGTTCCGGTGTTTTCGAAGATGGTCCGATAGCGCTCCTCTGACTCCCGGATCTTTTCTTCGGCCTGTTTGCGATCCGTTATGTCGTGTACCAGATACCATCCCCCAATCCGGTTCTGGTTTTCGTCCAAGCTTTGCCATCCCCTGACACTGGTTACCACCCGTGTGCCGTTAGCCCGCACGTATTCTTTCTCATACTCATCACAGTATCCCCGCTCCAGTATCTGCCTCATGCCCTCCTCATCCAAGGAGTGATACTCGGGAGGGGTGCTTTTCTTGTATGACTGGTTTATGACGGCCTCTTTTGAGGGATGGCCTAAAAGGTCAGCGAAAGCCTGGTTACAGTCCAGGCACCTTCCGTTGGCGTTGAATACAGCGATACCGTCAAAAGAGGTTTCAAATAGCTCCCGGTAGCGCGCTTCGCTTTCCTTTAGACTCTTTTGAATGTGGGTCCATTCTGAGATGTCATCGGCCATGACTAACCCCCCGACAGTACCCGAATCGGATACCAGGGGTGCAGCCTGCATCCGGTATTGCCTTTCTTTCTTATCTGCATCGATAATAGTTACTTCAAAGGTCTGGCTAACCCCTTTTTTGATTCTTTCTTCGATGGCCTTTTGAACTTTCACCTTTTCCCTCTCGGGGACAAAATCCAAAAGGCTCTTCCCAATCAATTCCTCTCTCGTGGTCCCTAGAACATCAGCCCAACGCCGGGTGCAGTAGGTTATTCTCCCGGATGCGTCATAGGTATAAACAAAACCGTTTAACTGGTCAAAAATTCTTTTTAATTCTTCTATTATCCCCGCATCTGTCTTGACCCTGTCGAGCTTACAAGAATCCGCCATTCTCCCCCTCCAAATCTAATGCCACATCTCCTGCGTTAATAGAGTAACCAGCAGAATACTATGAATTCCGCAAGTGTTTCCTTTATTTTCCCTATCCTATTATTCTACACATTTTTATAACTTCCTTCCTCTGTCGTTTCCTCCCCAAAATATGTGGCATTCGGGCAGCACACATTCCTTGCCGTTTCCTGCTCAAGCCAACTATAATAACAGAACCTCAGGAATTATCCGAAACCCTGTTTGGTCAACTAACTCTGCATATTTATGCAGTATACCCTGAGTTTTTTCGACGGGTTCATTTCCGATTTAACCGGCGCCAATATCAGCCCTGGCTGCAGACTGGCCTGCCAGAAAACCCGTGCTCCAGCATACCTGGAGGTTGTAGCCCCCGGTCGGACCATCCAAATCCAGAACCTCCCCGGCCAGAAAAAGATTACGGAACAGCCTGGATCTCATGGTCCGGGGATCCACCTCTTTCAGGTCAACCCCACCACTAGTAATGATGGCCTGATCGAAGTCCATCAGGCTCGTTACCGTCATCTCCAGACCTTTGAGAAGCCTAACCAGCCAGCGGCGTTCCTCACGGGTAACGCTGTTAACCTGTTTTTCAGGGGATATCCCGGATAACCTGATAACCGGATCGATTAAGGTGCGAGGGAGCAAGTCGGCCAGACTGTTCTTGAAGGCTTTGTTGCGATATTTCGTAAAATCACGCTGCACGCGTTCATCCAAACGTTCCAATTCCAGAGAAGGCTTTAGGTCGATATACAGCTTGACCTCTCCATGAGAAAGCAGCTCTCCCACTCGCTTGCTGAGGTCCAGCACGATGGGACCGCTCAGGCCAAAGTGAGTGATCAAGGCTTCGCCAAACCGCTGGTCCTGTTGTTTGCCCTGGTGGCACAGGCTTATCCGAACATTCTTCAGGCTTAGGCCCTGGGCCTCTTTGACCCAGTCCTCTTTGACGCACACCGGGACCAATGCCGGTTTAAGCGGGGTTATGTTATGTCCTAATTGCCGCAGCCAGTTAAATCCCTCTCCAGTCGACCCGGTCGCAGGATAGGAGCATCCCCCGGTGCATAATATGTATTGGCCGGCGACAATCCTTCCCTGTGAAGTATCGATTCCCGCCACCCGGTCACCGTCAACCGCAATCCCCGTAACCCGGTTATTAAGCCGCACCGCAACTCCGCTCTGGTTCAGGTAGGAGACCAGGGCATCCCGGACATCCCGGGCCTTATCACTGACTGGAAATACTCGTTTCCCCCGTTCAACCTTGATCTTGACCCCTCGGCTCTCGAAAAAGTCAAGAACCTCCTGAACCCCGAACAAAGACAAGGCCGGGAGAAGGAATTTCCCTGGTTTGCCATACTGCTCGACCAACTGCCGGTGATCAAACTCAGCCTGGGTGATGTTGCATCTCCCCTTGCCGGTGATCAGGAGTTTCACTCCCAGCTGGCGATTCTTTTCAATCAGGACTACCGATTTCCCCAACTCTCCCGCACGGCCGGCCGCCATCATGCCGGCCGGTCCGCCACCGATCACTGCAATGTCGAAAGCTTCATGCCTTTTCTGCAACGTGATTCTCCTCGTTTCACCGTCCCCCTGACACTCCTTAGCTGAATCTCTTTTTCAACCGTTCCCAGAGGCCGCTGCCTATCATGTCGTCGGCGGCGGCCAGAATCCGCTGGATGACCTCCAGGCTGTCTCCATTGCCTGCCCAGTACCGGCGAACAATCTCAGGATCCGACTCGTTGACCATGGAGTTTAACACCCATGCCGCCAGGGCGATATCATCAAGCAACCCCAGTGGCCCCATCACAAACTCTGGCAACACGTCGAACGGAGAGATAAAATAACCGATGACCGCCAGTAATTTGATCTTCTGCAAGCTGGGGACATCCTGATCCAGCGATAGCCTTACCAGCAGGTGAAACAGGTCCGGTGCATACATCAGGTATTCAGCCCATTTGCTGTTACGGGCATCCTGGCTTTCTATCCAACGCTGCACCCGTGCCCTGAATTGTTGATAAATATCGGGTTCCTGGTAATCCAATCTTATACCCCTTTCCCGGTCCAACCCACTCGGGTGATCAATCCCCATTCATCCGCCCGGTATGTACCAGGCGATAGCTCAAACCCACCGGTTAATGCAAAACTGTAATTAGCTGCTGAATGTTAAAGCAGTACACTATACAGGTTTGACCACAGCACTATCTGCTCCCATGAGTTGGATGTTTTTCATTAGTTTATTCACCTGAATCAGAAATTGCTTGCCTGTCATCTGCCTTACGTCTGAGGAAGAGATCGGG
>JBLNCH010000318.1:0-5721 GCA_050260485.1 Bacillota bacterium
GTATTCGTTCAAATCTTAACACATCTGTCCCCGGCATAAAACAAAAAATGCACCACGGTCAGCATTTACCAGCCTTTGAACTGCTCTTGGCGGTTCAGTCTTCGGCGGAGACTATCTCCGCTTTTTCCAGCAGGGTCGGGGGAATGCTGAGGCCATAGGCTTGGGCGGCCTCCGGGTTGATGAATAACTGGGTACGGCTGATGGTGGCAAAGGGAATGCTGCGCGGGCTTTCTCCCATCAGGATACGGGCGGCCATTGCTGCGGCATCCCAACCTCCCTGGTAATAGTCACGGGCCCAGGATAGTGTAGCTCCCTCGGCTACATAGTCGCTGACAAAAGTAAACAGGGGTACATTGGCCTTTTGTGATACCTTGATTATGGTGGCCATGCATTCGCCAGTCAGGTTGTCTGATATCTGGCAGATGGCATCCAGTTTCTGGCTGCACAGCATCCGGGCGGCTTCAGTCATTTCGGCGCTGGAGTTGACCGGGACTGACACCAGCTGCAGGCCCCTGGCAACAGCCGTTTTCTCCAGATGATCCTTGTATACCACCGAGTTAACCTCAGCCGGGACAAAGAGCGTGCCGATCCGTTTCGCTTGAGGTTTTATCTGGAGCACCAGATCCACCATGCCCGCGAAGTCGCTCATGGAAGAAAGTCCGGTCACATGGGGCAGATGCTCGGTATAGGAGGTTCCGGCTCCGGCAGCTATGGGATCGGCTACGTTGGTAAAGACTATGGGGATGCTGGGACTCAGCCGCTGCATGGCCGCCTGCAGTGTAGGAGTATTTATGGCAAAAATCAGGTCTGGCTTGGCGGCAGCGGCCGCATCCATGATGCTGGCCAGAGTTGACATGTCCCCCTGGGCATTACGAATCACCACCGTGTAATCCTGTCCCTGCTTTAATCCGCTGTCCTGCAGCCCGGCCAGGATACCATTCTGGGCCTGTTCAACGTTGGCGCTGACTACACTGCTGATTATCCACAGTTCACGCGGTGAGTTCTGTAAATCGGCACTAACCGGGCCAGTATTGCGGTTTTCCCGATCGGATAAGAGCAGGATTCCGCTCAGCAGACAGAGTACCAATAACATCATAGACAAACGTCCGGCCAGGTAACGGTTATTCATAATGGCCTCCCCAGTTAATATGTGATGTTCTCTCGATGTCTGTTTCTTATTCGTTTCCGGTCTGCAATTTCCTGTGCCCGGACAGAATTTTTTTGTCAAAAGGGAGAAGGTTTTGGAACCTGAAGGTGGAAATCCTTAAGCGCACTATAATAGTTGGTGAAAAAGTCCGTTTGCTTCCCGGGTCCTCATGGGAACACCAACTGCTTATCTCGGGGAGTATCATCTCCGCCAATTCCCATTGGTATTGCCCGATCCCAACATATTAGGAGAGTGGTTCAATGGAAGAAATCCAGATACATATCGAAAGACCGGTCCGCGGTATAGTGGAAATACGGGTCAAGGGGAGAATCGATTCCTCGGGATCGGGCCGCTTGAATGCCGCCCTGGAGGAGGAGATTCGCGCGGGCAGCTATCGAATCGGTCTTAACCTGGCGGAGGTAAACTTTCTCAGTTCGGCTGGTATAAGGGTCTTGCTGACATTTCACAAGCAGCTGCGTGAACTGGGAGGAGGCCTTGACCTGCTGATGCCGTCGGAGAACGTGCGTAAGGTTCTTGATCTGGCGGGCCTCAGTCAATTGCTGCTTACGGTTACCGCAGATGGTGAGCCGCAAAGCGAAATTTCCCCTGGAACTCCGGTTCGGGAGCCAGGAGTGCGGGAAAACCTGGTCACGGAAATCCTGAACCCCGGGGCCGGGTATCGCTGTATGCTTTGGGGACAACAAAGCAAACTGGCCCTTTCGAAGTTCACAGAAGCGGATGTCCGGGATCTGCCGTTTCCGGCCCACACCCTGGGATTGGGACTGGGAGCCATGGGCGGAGATTTTAATGACTGCCGGGAGCGCTTTGGGGAATTCCTGGCGGTAGGCGGAGCAGCTGTCTACCTCCCCACTGACAAGGGCGGTAAGCCTGACTACAGTGTGCTGACCGGTCAGTTGATTCCCGAGGTCAAAGCTCTGTATGCCCTGCACTGTGAGGGATCACCCTCTCACCAGGTGCGGTTTGAGGCGGAAAGAACCGAGGACTGGCCTCTCAGCACTTTATTAATGAAACTGGCGGAAATGACTCCGGCCCCCAGCAAGGCCGTAATCATACTGGCGGAAAGCAAGGGTTTGGTGGGCGCGGCTCTGCGCTCCTCACCCCTTTCAGTGCCGAGCCTTTTCAGTTTCCCGGAAGTCAGGGAAACCCTTTCATTTACTACGGAACCGGCCTTTGCCAACTGTCTGACCCTCATGGTGGGGATTATCAGCCGGGAGACCAAGACTCCTCTGGCCACCTTCCTGCGCCCGCTTAAGCCGGGTTCGGAATGGCTGGCACATCTGCATGCGGCGGCCTTTCCCTACCGTCCGCTTAAAAAAGAGGGTCTGCAGTTGGAAGAGACCGTGCAGCAGCTGGTTACCAACTCTCCCATCCTGGGCCTCCTGCATCTGATGTATGACGACCGGGAACTGGTCGGCCTGGGGGAGAGCCGCGTGCTTCAGGGCAGTTGTTGGATTGGTGATTTACTGGAAGTCCGAGCCGATGGGAGGAATGAACTATGAGCCTTCTGGTAGGCGCAATCAGTATTGGACTTATCCTGACCTTTCTGGCCTTGGGGGTATTCATCAGCTTGCGGGTCTTCAAGTTTGCAGACATTACCGCCGAAGGCTCGTTTGCCCTGGGGGGAGCCAGTGCCGCGATTCTACTGGTGACCGGGGTTAATCCGCTCCTGGCTACCCTGGTGGCGGTTCTGAGTGGATTTCTGGCGGGAATGACCACCGGTTTGCTTAACACCCGGTTGAAGGTGCACGAGCTGCTCTCCGGCATTCTGGTTATGACCGCGCTCTATTCCATTAATCTGAGGGTAATGGGGAAGAGCAATGTCTCCCTCCTGAATGCGGAAACCCTTTTTACCCCCCTGCAAAGACTGGTGGATAATATGTACGGCCCGGAGGCCTATTCAATTATCCTGGGCTGGAAGGTTTCATCATTTGACCTGGCGGCCTGCCTGGGGGTACTCCTGGTGGCCGTGGTGATCGCCTGGCTGCTTAACCTGTTCTTTCGTACCCACATCGGCACCGCCATGCGGGCAACCGGGGATAACTCGCAGATGATACGTGCGCTCGGCCAGGATACCAATACCATGCTTATTTTTGGTCTGGGCCTTTCCAACGCCCTAATCGCGCTTTCCGGCGCGCTGTTGGCTCAATTCCAGGGGTTTGCTGACGTGCAGATGGGGATCGGCATGATGGTCTGGGGTATTGCCAGCCTGATTATCGGTGAAGCGTTGATCGGCATCCACAGCACGGCCATGAGTATTGTGGCTGCCGTTTCCGGATCGATCGTGTTCCGTCTGTTGGTTTCGATTGCCCTGCGCTGGGGCTTAAATCCCAATGATCTCAAACTGATTACAGCGGTGTTTGTCCTCCTGGCCCTGGCCTTGCCGGGTTTCCTGGACAAAATCAAAAGAACGGAGGGCCGGCCCAGTGCTTAAGATTAAAGACGTTTACAAGACCTTCCACCCGGGTACACCGAATGAGGTTCGAGCCCTTCAAGGGATCAGCCTGACGGTTGAGGAAGGGAGCTTCGTAATCCTCTTGGGGACCAACGGTTCCGGCAAGTCCACGCTGCTTAATGCCGTTGCCGGCAGCTTTCCCCTGGACCGCGGGCAGATCATCCTGGATGGGGTGGATATTACCGACTGGGGAGAACACCGGCGCGCCCGTTATCTCGGCCGGGTCTTCCAGAATCCTTTCAGCGGAACCGCGCCCGGCATGAGCATCGCGGAAAATCTGGCCCTGGCCTCCCGCCGGGGGTTGTCCCGGGGTCTGGGTCTGGCACTAAACAGCAGCAGCCGCCGCGAATTTCGGGAGAGGGTAAGGAGCCTGGATATGGGTCTGGAAGATCGCCTGGACAATGCCATCGGTGGTTTGTCCGGGGGACAGCGCCAGGCTTTGACCCTCTTGATGGCCACCTGGCTCAAGCCCAAACTGCTGCTCCTTGATGAGCACACCGCGGCTCTTGATCCCAAGACTGCCAGCAAGGTGATACAGCTGACTGAGGAAATCGTGGGCCGGGACCGCTTGACAACCCTGATGGTGACCCACTCCATGCAGCAGGCGGTCAATCTGGGTGACCGGATAATCATGCTCCATCGCGGGCAGGTAGCCTACGATTTCAAGGGGTATGAGAAGAAGCACCTGCAGGTACCTGACCTCCTGGCCTTATTCGACGACCTGCGCCGGAAAGAGCAGATTGATCAGAACGTAGCCGAGCTATTGGCCGCCGAATATATATAGGGAAAAAACAAGAGCCAGACTGCTAAGCCTGGCTCTACGTATTCAGGAAGATTCAAATTAGGGCTTCAGGAGGCGGCGCAATACCTTACCGGCGCCGGACATGGGGAAGGAATCGGTAAACTCGATTACCGCCGGGACCTTGTAGGAAGACATGTTCTGTTTGGCCCATGCCTGAATCTCCTCTGCAGTAGCACTCTGCCCGGGTTTCAAAATGATGAAAGCCTTGATGACCTCGCCCTTCTGAGGATCCGGTTTGGGAATCACTGCCGCCTGGGCAATCGCCGGGTGCTTGCAGAGCATGAGTTCCACCTCTTCCGGAAATACGGAGAACCCGGAGACCTTGATCATCTCTTTGCGGCGGCCCAGGAAAGCCAGGTAGCCGTCTTCATCAAATCTGCCCACATCACCGGTAAAGACCCAACCATCAATCAGGGTCTCTGCTGTTGCCTCCGGCTTGTTCCAGTAACCAACAAAGTTTGCAGGACCTTTAACCGCAATCTCACCCTCCTCACCAATAGGCAGTTCCTTGGTGCGGTCCTCAAAGTCGAATATACGGATGTCGGTTTCGGCATTAGGGATTCCACAAACCCCGTACTTAATCTTGTGCAGGGGGATGAAGCAATCAAAGGTGTGGGTTTCACTCAAACCATATGAGGCCTCCACCAGAATACCGCCCTTGGTTACCCTAGCCCATTGTTTGGCGATCTCTTCAGTCAGGGTTATACCAAAAGACATGGTCAGTGTAAGTTTCAGACTGGAAAGATCATATTGATTGACTTTGGGATGATTCATAAGCCCAACATTCATGGGCACGGTCGCGGTAAAGTAGTTTACCTTGTACTTTTCGATAGCCATCATGGTTGTCTCAGGATCAAAACCAATGAGCAGGACGACGGTGGCGCCTGCTAAAATAGGGGCATCCACATTGCCCAGCATACCGGCTATATGAAAAATAGGGGCTATCGCCAGCGAGATAGTATCAGGACTTACAACGCGGGCGTTGGTCATGCAGGTGGCGCTTTTAAATAGTGCTGCAAACTGTGTCAGCATAGCTCCCTTAGGCAGTCCGGTGGTGCCACCTGTATACTGCAACAGAGCCAGATCATTCAGTTCGACTTTCACATCCGGAGGGGTGGCATCGCCATTGGCCAGAATATCCATAAGATCAATGGTGCCCGGAATCATCGTCTTCTTAACCTTCATGACATCAGTGACCGGCAGGGTAGGTTCGTCCGGCAAAAAATCATTCAGGTTGCTTATGATGACTCTTTTAACCTGTGTGTTGTCCAATATCTTCTGAGCAACCGGGAAAAGGAC
>JBLNCH010000319.1:0-6802 GCA_050260485.1 Bacillota bacterium
GCCAAACGAGAGGGTAAAACCGGCGCCATTGTGTTCATTGATGAACTTGAGATCCTGGGAGCAAAACGGGGCAGTCATCAAAGCCACATGGAGTATGACCAGACCCTAAACCAACTCCTCGTGGAGATGGACGGAATATCCAATGATGAAGAGACCCGCCTGCTGGTTGTGGGAGCAACCAACCGGGCGGACATGTTAGACCCGGCTATTCTGCGACCAGGACGCTTTGACCGCCAGGTGGTTGTTAACCTGCCGGACAAGAAGGGCCGGGTAAAAATCCTGATGATTCATACCAGGAATAAGCCGCTGGCTGATGATGTCGATCTGGAGGACATAGCCAAGACAACGTTTGGGTTCTCCGGGGCACAGCTCGAGAGCCTGACCAATGAAGCGGCTATCCTGGCCTTAAGGGACGGAGAACGCCTGATTGCCCACCGCTATTTCGTGGAGGCGATTGACAAGGTGATTCTGGGTGAAAAACTGGACCGCCGCCCCAGTGATGCGGAGATAAGAAGGGTCGGTATTCATGAAGCCGGACACGCCGTAGTGAGTGAGCTGGTAAAACCTGGTTCAGTATCTTCCCTAACCATAGTTCCCCGGGGACAGGCTCTGGGGTTCATGCGAAAAAACACCCCGGAGCATGACCAGTACCTGTATACACTGCAGGAACTTCAAGGCCAGATAATGGTGGCCCTGGGTGGAGCCATTGCCGAGGATATGGTTTTTGGGGCCAGAAGTACCGGAGCCCGCAATGATTTTGAACAGGCGTGGGAACTGGCCAAGGAGATCATAAAGAGCGGCATGTCGAACCTGGGAGTTATCGCAGTATCCGAGATACCCAATGATTTGGCCTTCAAGGAATGCACCGAGATCCTGAAGAGTGTTGAAGATAAGGCCAGCACCCTGCTCGGAGAAAACCGGCATCTTCTACACGCAGTATCATCACGGTTGCTGGAGGAAGAAACCCTTGACCGCGAGCGTTTTATGCGGATTATGCAGAGTGCCTGATTATTTCTGTGCCCGGTCAAAGAAGAGACATTCGGACTATTAGAGCATGTGACCCCGGTTGCATGCTCTAATTGCTTGATTGAGATGAAACCATCCTGATATGCCGGCCCGGGAGCGAAACCGGGCAGAGTATTGAGAATTGAGAGAATGATGGACACCGGGTATATGTATAATAAACATTAGTATACTACGGGAGGCAACAACATGAAAAAGGCCTACATAGTCTCAACAGGAACTGAACTGCTGCTGGGCAATACAGCAGATACCAACGCACTTTTCCTCTCACGAGAGTTGTCCGCTCTGGGAATCCGGGTTATCGGAAGAGCAACTGTAGGAGATAACCGGGAAATGATCAAGTATGCAATCCGTACGGGATGCGATTTGGCAGACCTGGTGGTTTGCACCGGGGGACTGGGACCGACTGCTGATGACCTCAGCCGCGAAGCGGCCTGTGAGGTTTTGGGACTACCTCTGATTCAGAATAACGAGGAACTGACAAGAATCCGCGATTATTTCTCCCGCCGGCGGAGAGAGATGCCGGAATCCAATCGCAAACAGTCAATGTTTCCTCCCGACGCGACGGTTCTAAAAAACAGGGTCGGAACTGCCTCAGGGTTCATGGTATCCAGTCATGATAAGACCCTGGTACTGCTTCCCGGACCACCTCATGAGATGGAAGTGGTTTTCAAAGAGGAGCTTGAACCTCGGCTCCGCCATTGGTTGGGTGACTCCGGCCGGGTAATGATATCGCGAACAATTAAAGTTATAGGACCGGGCGAATCCCAGGTTGAGGCAATGATTGCCGATGTAATGGCCGATCCTGAGGGCTGTTCCCTGGCACTCCTGGCTGTTGGTGGTGAGGTTCACATCAGGATAACCCGGGATGCCGCAGTTCAGTCCGAAGCCAACGAGGCAGTAAACTCGGTCATCCACCGGCTGCGAAAGAACCTGGGTGACAACATCTATGGTGAAGATACTGATACCCTGCCCGAATTGATTATACGTTTGCTGGGAAGCAGAGGATACACCGTTGCCCTGGCTGAGTCCTGTACCGGAGGAATGGTGGGGAAAATGCTTACCGATGTTCCGGGTAGTTCGGCGGTTTTTTGGGGCGGCGTCATATCCTACAGCAATGAAGCCAAAACCAGGATTTTGGGGGTAAATGAAGAAACATTAAAAAAGCATGGCGCTGTCAGTCCCGAAACTGCCCGGGAGATGGCCCGCGGTGTAAGGAGGCTTTCCGGCAGTACCTACGGTATAAGTCTGACCGGGATAGCCGGTCCCGAAGGAGGTACTGCCGAAAAGCCGGTAGGTTTGGTATACCTGGGTTTGGCGACTGTCCAGGGCGAACAAGCCCGTGAACTGCGGCTCATGGGAGGACGGGACGGAATCAGAACCATAGCCGCCAAGTCGGCTTTGGATTGGCTTAGAAGGACATTGGAGAGAGAATGATGCGACTTTTTCTGGCGATTGACATTCCACCGCAAGTTAAGGCACAGGTTTCTGCAGTACGTGACCAATTGGCTCGGGGAGTTCGAGGTGTAAAGTGGGTGGAGGACCATAACCTTCATTTAACGGTAAAGTTCTTGGGGGAGGTGCCGGAAACCCAGGTAGAGGAGATTCGTCGAGCGGTACGCAGTGCGGTCAGGGGATACCCGGCATTTACGCTCCAGGTGGGCTACCCCGGTTTTTTTCCCAATAGCAGAAGCCCCCGGGTTATCTGGCTGGAGATCAGGGGTGACACTGAAGCCGCCCTCCAAATTGGCCAATCGATTGATGAATCATTGATATCTCTGGGTTTTGACCCGGATGAACGGCGCAGGTTGCACCTTACTCTGGGCAGGTTTCGTTCGAATGAGTCTACAGGAGAGCTTATGAAAAATGCCAGGAGCTTCAAGGCCTTTCCCGAAATGACGGGTTTTGCAGTAAATCAGGTGGTTTTGTATCAGAGTCAGCTTAAAAGCAGTGGACCAGTTTATTCGCCGGTGGAGAAATTTGTATTTTATGATTGACATGGTTAATAGCATAGCTTACTATGGAATAAACGAACATATGTTTGAGGAGGGGTCGGGGGTGAATGACCGGGAGACCATTAATAACGGGAAGAGTGATAAAGAAAAAAATGAGGCTTTGGAGTCGGCAATAAGGAGAATTGAAAAAGATTTCGGCCGTGGGTCGATTATGCGGCTGGGTGAAGCCGTCAACATGAATGTTGAGGTGATAACGACCGGATGTCTGTCTCTCGACCTGGCTCTGGGAGTAGGAGGTTTGCCTCGGGGCAGGGTTATAGAAATATTCGGTCCCGAATCGTCCGGCAAAACAACGGTTGCCCTGCATGTAATCGCTGAGGCTCAAAAGGCGGGCGGAATTGCAGCCTTTATAGACGTAGAGCACGCACTGGACCCCTTGTATGCGAAAAACCTGGGGGTTGATATTGCCAACCTGCTGGTGGCCCAGCCGGATATGGGAGAACAGGCCCTGGAGATAGCCGAGGCTCTGGTCCGCAGTGGTGCGGTTGACGTCATTGTCGTTGACTCGGTGG
The DNA here is from genome assembly GCA_050260485.1 of Bacillota bacterium. Classification (GTDB taxonomy): domain Bacteria; phylum Bacillota; class Syntrophomonadia; order Syntrophomonadales; family DTU052; genus DTU052. The sequence goes on from JBLNCH010000319.1 coordinate 3,551, forward strand.
CGGCTCTGGTTCCCCGCGCAGAGCTGGAGGGAGATATGGGTGATATGCATGTTGGTTTGCAGGCCCGCCTGATGTCCCAGGCCCTGCGCAAGCTGACGGCTATTGTGGGAAAATCCAAAACCTGTGCTATTTTTATCAACCAGATCCGTGAGAAGGTAGGGGTGGTTTACGGAAATCCTGAGACGACACCCGGAGGTAGGGCTCTCAAATTTTACTCCTCGGTGCGGCTGGAGGTTAGAAAGGGTGACGCGATTAAGCAGGGGACTGATATTTCCGGTAGCAGGACCAAAGTGAAAGTGGTAAAGAATAAGGTGGCTCCTCCGTTCAAACAGTGTGAATTCGATATCATGTATGGTGAAGGTATCTCCAGATCCGGTGATCTCCTCGACCTGGCAACTGAACTGGGTATTATCCAGAAAAGCGGTTCGTGGTACGCCTATGAAGGGGAGCGTTTAGGACAGGGAAGGGAGAATGCCAAAGACTATATTAAGAATAATCCTGAGTTTTTCGCTGCCCTCGAAGCCAGGATCAGGGAGCAGGTCGAGCCCAAGCCCACTGGCCGGGAGGAGGAGTAAAAACTTGACACTTTACTACGAAGAGAATAAAATTCTAATAGATAAGGAAGGAATTCACCCGTTTTGAAAGGAATTGGGCATTTAAAACAAGGTGAAAGACTTCTGTTAATAACCGAGTTTTAACTCGGTTTTATTTTATGTCTATGTCTAATTAGATCATTGCATTGTTGTATTACCGGGTAAACAGGAGGTGATTATTAATTTTTGAAACATTTATAGCTGGACTGGCTGGATTTGCGATAGGAGCCGCAGCCGGTTATTTCCTGCGCAACATGGTTGCTAAAAGCAAACTTGGCTCAGCTGAAGAAGAAGCCAAGAGGATTTACGAAGAAGCGGTCAAGGCGGCCGAGACCAAGAAAAAGGAATCCTTACTTGAAGCGAAGGAAGAGATCCACAGATCCCGGCAGGAAGCGGAAAGAGAGCTCCGCGATCGCCGACGGGAGCTGGACCGAAACGAGAGAAGGATCATCCAAAAAGAAGAAGCTTTGGACAAAAAGCTGGATGCTCTTGAACAGCGAGAAGAAGCTTTACACCAAAAGGAGAAAGAGAGCGAAAGACTGCAGCAAAACCTGCAGCTGCTTCTCAGTCAACAACTGAAGGAACTGGAAAGGCTGTCCGGCCTGAGTTCCGAAGAGGCCAAACAGGTGCTGCTGAAAAACGTTGAAGAGCAGATTCGCCAGGAAATGGCCCTCTTGATCAGAACGATTGAGAGCGAGGCCCGGGAAGAGGCCAATAAACGTTCACGTGACATTGTGTCGTTGGCCATTCAGAAATGTGCCGCCGATGTAGCGGCTGAGACCACCGTATCAGTAGTAGCTTTGCCCAGTGACGAGATGAAAGGACGAATCATTGGGCGTGAGGGCAGGAACATCAGGACGTTTGAGACTCTCACCGGGGTCGACCTTATTATCGATGATACTCCTGAGGCGGTCATACTTTCATCGTTCGATCCTATCAGGAGAGAGATCGCACGGGTGGCTTTGGAGAAACTGATTGCCGACGGCAGGATCCACCCAGCCCGAATTGAGGAAATGGTGGAAAAAGCCCAAAAGGAGATTGATCAGCATATTCGTGAGGTCGGGGAACAGGCGGCTTTTGAGGTTGGAGTTCACGGCCTCCATCCGGAACTGATCAAATTACTGGGCAGGCTGAAGTACCGTACCAGTTATGGGCAGAACGTATTGCGGCATTCGATTGAGGTGGCACACCTTGCGGCAGTTATGGCGGCCGAGTTGGAATGTGATATCCCGCTTGCGAAACGTGCCGGACTGCTTCATGATATCGGCAAGGCCGTCGATCACGAGATGAGTGGTCCCCATGTCGAAATAGGCATGGAACTGGCCAAGAAATATCGTGAAAACAAGGATGTCTTGCATGCCATCGCCGCACATCACGGAGATATCGATCCGCAGAGTGTAGAGGCGGTACTGGTTCAGGCAGCAGATGCTATTTCTGCTTCCCGGCCGGGAGCGAGACGTGAAACCCTGGAAGCCTACATCAAGAGGTTGGAAAAACTGGAGGAACTGGCGGATTCGTTTACTGGGGTCGAAAGATCTTATGCGATCCAGGCGGGTCGGGAGATCAGGATAATCGTTAAGCCGGAGGATGTTGATGATCTGGGCTCGATAAGCCTGGCACGTGATATCGCCAAGATGATTGAACAGGAAATGGACTATCCCGGGCAGATCCGGGTGGTGGTAATAAGAGAAACCCGAGCGATAGAACACGCCAAATAGATTTAGGAAGATTAAAGACCTCAGCAATGAGGTCTTTTTTTTCGAGGCAAAGGTATTTACCTGTAAAATTAACCACTGTTGTTTTGATTACACAGACAAAGACTGTCGGCAGCAATATAATAAATGGTAAATCAAGCATGAACAGGTAATAATGGTGCAAACATAATCTTCTGGAGGCAACAACATGAGAATACTTATGATAGGTGACATAGTAGGCAGACCGGGAAGAAAAGCCACTGCTTTATTGCTGCCGCAGATAATCCTTGAAAATAAGGTTGACTTTGTAATCGCTAACGGTGAAAATGCAGCGGGCGGTCGGGGTATCAACCGGGAGATCACCGAAGAATTCCTGCGGATGGGGATTGAGGTGATCACGATGGGCAATCATGTGTGGGATAATCGTGATATTATGAGCTTTATTAATGACGAACCCCGGTTGCTCAGACCTGCCAACTACCCGGAGGACTGTCCCGGACAGGGTTACAACATTTATAGCGGTCCGTCGGGGCGTAGAATCGCGGTTATCAACGTTTCCGGACGGGTTTTCCTGGCTAATCTCGAGTGCCCTTTCCGTACCGTAGATTATATCCTGAAAAGGATCGAAAACCAAGCGGATATCATCCTGGTAGACTTTCATGCTGAGGCAACCTCGGAAAAACAGGCCCTAGGATGGTATCTGGATGGCAGGGTTACAGCGGTGTTTGGCACCCATACCCATGTTCAGACAGCTGACGAAACCATCCTGCCCGGGGGTACAGCCTACATAACTGATGTCGGGATGACCGGTCCGTGGCACTCAGTATTGGGGGTGAAAACCAGGCAGGTAATCGAGAGATTTTTAACCCAAAGACCAGGCCCATTTGAGATCGCGAACGGTCCAGTCCAATTGGATGCCGTACTCCTGGAGATTGATGACAACTCCCTGCAGCCGGTAATGATTA
>JBLNCH010000320.1:0-4257 GCA_050260485.1 Bacillota bacterium
GGATACCGCAATCCTCATGCCTTTGGCTCCCGCGCGCATGGTCCGCCCAACTGCCTGGCGCATGGCCCGCCGGAAGGCAATCCTTCTTTCCAGAGAGGTTGCTACGTTCTCGGCAACGATCTGGGCATCCAATTCCGGCCGCTTAATCTCAACTATATTGACGTTGACATTCTTGTTGGTTAGTGCGGCCAATTCGGCTTTGAGTTTTTCTACCTCAGTACCTCCGCGTCCGATTAAAATGCCCGGTTTGGCAGTATTGATGGAAATCTTAACCCGGTTGCCGGTTCTTTCGATCTCAACCGTGGAAATCCCGGCAGCGTAAAACCTTTCCTTGATAAACTTGCGTATCCGGTAATCCTCATGAAGGAGTTCGGTGAAATCACGATCCGCATACCAGCGTGAATCCCAGTCTCTAGTAATTCCTATTCTAAACCCTTTGGGGTGAACCTTCTGCCCCACTAAATCACGCCCTTTCTTTGACCACTACGGTTATGTGACTGGTGCGATGTTTGATCATGTCACCCCGACCGTAGGCTCTGGGTTTAATTCTCTTCAGACTTGGTCCCTCGTCAACATATACTTCTGATATATAAAGGTCATCAGCATCCATGTCAAAATTGTGTTCGGCGTTGGCCACCGCGGAATTCATTACCTTGGCTATTAATGGAGCCGCCTTTTTATTGGTATATTTAAGAATCGCTCGCGCCTCGCGCACATCCTTGCCCCGGATTAAATCCACAACCTGCCGGGCCTTGAATGGTGATACTCGTATATACCTTGCAATTGCTCGTGCCTGCACACCATTACCTCCCCTCAGTGTCTTCTACTGGTCTTTTCGGATTTGCCCGCATGTCCCCGGTAGGTTCTGGTAGGAGCGAACTCCCCCAGTTTGTGTCCTATCATGTCCTCAGTTACATACACCGGGATATGCTTGCGTCCATCATGAACCGCTAGTGTGTGCCCGATCATCTGAGGCATAATGGTGGAACGCCGCGACCAGGTTTTGATAACGCGCTTCTCACCTTTATCGTTCATGAGTTCGACCTTTTTAAGCAGCTTTTCGTCGCAATAGGGACCTTTCTTAACAGATCTGCCCATCCAGCTTGTAACCTCCCTTTCAGAGCTACTTGCGTTTCTTGACTATCATATTATCTGACGGCTTCTTCTTCCTGGTTCTGCCGCCAATGGCGATCTTGCCCCAGGGAGAAACCGGGTATTTTCTACCGACCGGAGCCCGGCCTTCCCCTCCACCATGCGGATGATCAACCGGGTTCATAACAGATCCCCTCACCGTAGGCCGAATACCCTTCCAGCGATTTCGTCCCGCCTTACCGATGGATACGTTTTCATAGTCCAGGTTTCCAACCTGCCCAATAGTTGCTCGGCACTTTACATGTACCAGTCTCACTTCACCGGAAGGCAACCTGATATGTGCGTAATTTCCTTCTTTGGCCATGAGCTGGGCAACTCCTCCCGCCGAGCGGACAATCTGACCGCCCTTACCCGGTTTAAGTTCGATATTGTGTATCAGCGTACCGACCGGGATGTTGGCCAGTGGAAGAGCATTTCCCACCTTAATGTCAGCGTCCGGTCCCGACATGACCTGGTGTCCGACCTTTAAGCCGTTGGGAGCCAGGATATATCTCTTTTCCCCATCAAGATAGTGGAGCAAAGCAATGTTGGCGGACCGGTTGGGATCGTATTCGATGGCGGCCACCTTGGCCGGAACTCCATCTTTCGTACGCTTGAAGTCGATAATCCGGTAACGGCGCTTGTGTCCACCACCATGATGGCGCACCGTTATGCGTCCATTCGCATTGCGTCCTGCCTTCTTGGCAAGAGGAGCCAGAAGACTTTTCTCCGGTTCTTTCTTGGTCAATTCCTCGAAACTCAGGACGGTCATCTGCCGTTTGCCCGGTGATGTTGGCTTGAATTTCTTAATGCCCACTTTCGATTCCTCCTTAGGTGCCTATTGGGCTACATTCCCTCGAAGAGCGTAATCCTGTGACCGGGCTTCAGGGAGACCACGGCCTTTTTTCGGCTGGGTCTACGGCCTTCAAAGCGCCCCATCCTCTTCATCTTGCCCTGCATGTTCATCGTGGTTACCCTGTCAACCTTAACCTTAAATATCTCTTCAATGGCCTTTTTTATCTCGACCTTGTTGGCCCGTTTGTCAACCAGAAAGGTATACTTGTTATCCGCCAGCAGATTCATGGTTTTTTCTGTTACCACCGGCCTGATTATTATATCTCGCGCTTCTCTGGGCATTAACCGTAAACCTCCTCTACCTTGGCCACGGCGTCTTTGGTTATCACAAGTTTGTCGTAAGCCAAAAGATCATAGACATTCATAAAATCGGCTCTTACCGGCTTGACTCCTGGGATGTTGCGGGCTGACTTCGTAACGTTGATATCTCCGTCAGCAGTAACCACCAGGGCCTTATCATACACCTTTAGGGCGTCCAGGACTTTGATCATACTCTTGGTTTTGGGCTCCTCGAAGCTTAATGCATCCAGAACCACAATATCATCATTGTTGACCTTCCCGGACAACACCGATTTTAGGGCCAATCTCCGTACTTTTTTGGGTAGTTTGATCGAATAATCACGCGGATGGGGACCGAATACAATGCCACCACCGCGCCAGAGCGGAGAACGCCGGCTTCCGGCCCGTGCGCGACCGGTACCTTTTTGGCGCCAGGGCTTTCTTCCACCACCCCTGACTTCTCCACGGGTCTTGGTGGAGGCGGTCCCTACCCGCCGGTTGGCCAGCTGAGCCTTGACAACCTGGTGAACTACAGCCTCATTGGGTTCAATCCCAAAAACACTGTCACTCAAATCAATTTCACCAACCTGGGCTCCTGCCATATTGTAAACTGCTACCTTAGGCATGATAGTAAACCTCCTTCACCCTATGCCTTCACCGAGTTTTTTATCGAAAGTAACCCATTGCGAGGACCCGGTACTGCACCCTTGACCAGGATGATATTCTTTTCCGGGTAAACCTTTACTATCTTAAGTCTCTGCACCGTTACTCTTTCTCCACCCAGCCGACCCGGCATCTTCCGGCCTTTAAAAACCCGTGCCGGTCCTTTGGCTCCCAACGAGCCAGAGCGGCGGTGGTATTTGGAGCCATGCCCCATGGGGCCGCGGCGGAAGTTATGACGCTTAATACCCCCGGCAAAGCCCTTACCCTTGGATATTCCAGTAACATCTATCAAGTCGCCTTCCTGAAACAGATCAGCCTTGATTTCCTGTCCGATTTCATACTGATTGGCGTCTTCAACTCGAAACTCTCTCAGCCACCTGGTAGGTTTAAGCTGCACTTTGGTAAACTGTCCCCGATCCGGACGATTAACCTTTCTTTCCTTAATTCCGGAAAACCCCACTTGAATAGCACTGTAGCCATCAGTATCCGGGGTCTTTTTCTTTACTACTACACAGGGACCGGCTTCAATCACAGTAACAGCCATTGCCTGGCCATCCTCGGTGAAAACCTGAGTCATGCCTACCTTCCTAGCTAGAAGTCCCTTTTTGACTGCTCTTAACACCCTTTTTCCCTCCTAAATCAGCTTCCTAATCCCTGGTTTAGAGTTTAATCTCTATATCTACACCGGAAGGCAGGTCCAGGTGCATGAGGGCATCTATGGTTTTGGGATTGGGATCTAATATGTCGATTAACCGTTTGTGGGTCCTCATCTCAAACTGTTCCCGAGAATCCTTGTTTACATGTGGTGACCTCAGGATGGTATAAACACTTCTCTCAGTAGGAAGCGGCACCGGTCCTGAGACCTTAGACCCATTTTTTTTGGCGGTATCTACGATTTTCTGGGCTGACTGGTCTAGCAGTTTGTGATCAAACGCTTTTAACCTGATTCTGACTTTTTGCTGACCTTTCACCTGATGGTCCCTCCTTAAACTACTGTCATGTACACGGCCCCGGGCGTACTAAGGAGAAAGGGTCATCTGCCCTTCCTTTTTGATTTACAGCCGGTTGATTTGATATCCCAGGAACGTTACCTATTACCAATGCGGTACTGACTTCATTCCAGCACCACTAACCAAGCAATTGTCTTACGCTTCAGCTACTTACAGCCCGTGCCGGAACTCCTGACAGTGCGCCCGTCGTTTCCGAAAACTATTCGCTGATACCGGTAACTACCCCGGCGCCTACGGTTCTTCCACCTTCACGGATCGCAAACCTTAAACCCTCTTCTATGGCTATGGGGGTTATCAGCTCGATCGACATCTGGATGTT
>JBLNCH010000321.1:0-2769 GCA_050260485.1 Bacillota bacterium
GGTGTTGACAGGAGGCACAGTTGAGCCAACCGAGGTCATCTTCTGCGACTATGAAAAGAGTCAATACCTGGATGGGCTTTATCAGTTGAGCTGGCTGGACGGCAGCCGGGTGGAGCAGAAACTGGCCCGGCAGGAAGCACGCAGGCTTTTGCGGGAGTATTTCCCGGAAGATAAATCGCATCTGTTTTCGGAGGACGAAGAATCAGTAGTCGAATACCAGCAGCCTGACGGGGGTATCGGCATACTGCCTTACGCGTCGAGCGATCTGGCCCTGTCAGCCCTGGTGGCCTGCACTTGTGCCGATAGGTTTGACCGGGCGGCTCTGATCGGCTATTTCTATAAAACCCTGGAGGAGGAAGAACAGGACCACAGCCTAGCCTTGCTGGGTCTGGCGGCCCTGGATGAGCCGGTCCTGCTGCAGATTAAGCAGGAGTTAAGGGACCCGCAGCTGGCCCCGGCAGTGAGGATAAACCTGGCCACCGCCCTGCTGGAGATGGGGGATGGGTCTGAAGCCCTTAAGGTTTACCGGGAAATCCTGAAGAAGAACACCCAGGATCTGGGGAATACCCTGAGGATCAAGGTGGGTAAGGACCAGGATGATGTGGTAGCTGCCACTACGCAGATGGCGGTTCTGGCAGCCCGCCTGAACCAGGCGGAAACCAACAGGCTCTACCAGTATATACTGGAGAACCCGGCAGCAGAGTTGGTAAACTTCCTGGAGCAGATCCAGATCCTTAAGCTTAACCTGCAGCGGATGAATTCCGAGCCGGTAAGCTTCAGCTATAACCTGAACGGAAAGACCAGCCATGTCAGCTTGAAAAACGGCGAGATCTTTAGGATTACGCTTCTGCCCCAGGATCTCCCGCGGATCAAGTTCAGCAAGGTCCGGGGTAAAGTAGGGGTGATGACCCGGTATTCCCAGCCGTACAGCGAAGGTCAGGTCGTATCCAGCGAGGGACTCTCGCTAAGCCGCCAGTACCAGGTTAACGGCGTTAAGACCAACTCTCTGAAGCGCTCCGATCTGGTGAAGGTAGTCCTCACCGTAGGGATTAAAGACCGGGCTCCGGGGGGATGGTATGAGGTGGTGGATATCCTGCCGGCCGGGCTGGCCTATGTTCCCCGGCCCTATGATTATGGTGTGGATGAAAGAGAGCTGAGCCGGTGGTCGTATCCCACCGAGGTCAAGGGGCAGAAACTGACCTTCCCGGCAGCTAAGGATTCACGCAAGGATACCCAGGAGATCATTTATTTTGCCCGGGTGATATCTCCCGGGGAGTTTAAGGCTGAGGCTCCGGTTATAAGTCACGTCACAGCCCGGGGGGTGTTCATTCAGGGAGACGAAGAGAGGCTCAGGATTAAATGAGAAGGATCGGGAGATGGGTTGGATTCGGATTGTTTGGGCTCCTGCTGCTCCTGACCGGCTGCCGGCAGGTGGAGAATAATGGCGTTACTGATAGGCCCAATCCGGCTCATCCCAGTTTTGTAACGCAGCAGGAATTGGCTGATGCACTCGGCTCCGCTAAACCCGAACCGGTGGAAATAAGGGGTCACCAGGTCAGCGGGGTGGTGCCCCATCACCTGGTGGCCGGTCACCTGATCGCCGATTATTTTGCCGGTCTATCCCGGCAGAGCCCCGAGGTGATAATCATCGTGGGCCCCAACCATGAGAACCGGGGAGGGAAGATTATTACCGGGTTTTATGACTGGCAGACTCCTGACGGGACGGTTAAGACCGAAGGGGAGGTGGTCGCCTATCTTCTGGAGCGTCACTTGGCGGTTCAGGAGGAGGCGGTTCTGGCAGCCGAGCATTCCATCGGCAATCTGGTGCCCTTTGTAGGACACTACCTGCCTCAGGCGGAAATTGTTCCCCTGATCCTGCATCATGGAGTAACCCTGAGCGAAGTGGATAAACTGTTAACTGTACTCGAGCCTTACCTCGACGAAAAGGTTGTTCTGGTGGCGTCGGTAGACTTCTCTCATTACCTGACAAGCCGGGAAGCGGAGAACAAGGACACCCAGACCCTGATTCACATGAGAAACTTTGATTATCCTACTCTTTTCCGCCTGGGGGATGACCACCTCGATTCACCAGCTTCTCTGGCCATGGCCTTCCGCTTGGCAGAGAAGCGGGGGATCAAGGAGTTTCAAATCCTTGACCATACCAATTCCGGACTCATAATGAATAGTGAGCTGATGGAGACCACCAGCTATTTTACCCTGGTATTCGCGAAGTAAAGGTTCTCCCGGTAAGATTGCACAGGCAGGTGTTTCCGGTTATGATAACCAAGAAAAAGGAGGATGCACGATGATTGTAACGACGACCCACAACGTAGAAGGAAAGACCATACAAAGGTATCTTGGTCTGGTCGCGGGAGAAGCGATTATGGGAGCCAATATTGTCCGTGACCTGTTTGCCAGTATTACCGATATCGTTGGCGGGCGTTCCGGTGCATACGAAGCTAAGCTCCACCAGGCCCGCACCATTGCCGTCGAGGAGATGGTAGACAAGGCTCGCCGGTTAGGAGCCGATGCGGTGGTCGGCGTTGATGTTGACTATGAAGTAATCCGGGAAGGCATGCTGATGGTGGCCGCCAGTGGGACCGCAGTGAAACTGGGGTAAAGATTACGGTGATAGCAGATCTCTGTTCCTGGGGAGGATAGTATCCCTTACGGATACTTGCGTTAATTGCGACCCGGCGGGGAACAAATATTATTGAACCTTATGATAAAACTGCGCTGACGTAAATTTACGCGAAGGAGTGATTGCAT
>JBLNCH010000322.1:0-4678 GCA_050260485.1 Bacillota bacterium
ATGTCCCGTCTGATGGTACGGATAGTAAAAATGGGCGGGGAGGAATCTACCAGGTGGGAGAGACCCTGCGGGATTGCTTATCATCGCTGGGAGTTAATGCAATTCTGGACAAGACCTCTCATAATCCGCATGATGTTAACGCCTATAACCGTTCCCGCCGCACTGCCGCAAAACTCATGAAGCAAGGGGCGGTGGGATTGATAGATGTTCACCGGGATGCAGTGCCGGCGAACGTGTATGCGACTCAAATTAATGGCAAAAAGGTTACTAAGGTTAAGCTGGTGGTAGGCAGACAGAATCCCCATATGTCATCCAATTTGGAGTTTGCCAAGAAGATTAAAGCGCATCTGGACAAAAAACACCCGGGACTTTCGGCTGGAATATTCTTGGGTAAAGGCAGCTACAACCAGGATCTATCCCCCCGGGCCATACTGGTAGAGGTTGGTTCAGACACCAATAGCAAAGAACAGGCAAAAAACGGGGTAGAACTGTTTTCTCAGGCGATCCCCGATGTGTTCGGGGTTGAAAATACAGGGAGAAGAGACACTACTCCGTTGATCAACGTTTCAGCCAGCGGAAACCAGCGCAGCGACTGGACTGCGGTTATCTGGATCCTGTTGGGGATAGCAGTCATCTATGGTGCCTACGTTGCTATAAACCGTAAGAAGACAAAATAGGGATGTAACTGAATTTCCGGAATCTCACCGGCCGGTTTCAATCATGATGGTTGGAGCCGGCTGTTATTGCTCAGCTAAGTCTTTCTAGCACCGCTGCAGGTCAGGGGTTAATCGAAAGTAACCTGCAATCATTGGCAGTTGTAAATTGAAATCTGTTATGAGGCGGAATCATGAAAATCATCTATCACTGTTTTGGAGGTTCACATTCTTCGGTCACGGCTGCCGCTATCCACCTTGGACTTTTACCCACCAGTCGCACCCCGTCATATCATGAGTTTATGGCCTTGCCCTATTTTGACAAAACACCGGGCGAAGTGTACGGGGTTATCCGGTTTATGGGGCGGACCAGGGAGGGTGATGAGGTTTACGCCCTGGGGAAAAAGAACCTGGGGGGAAGGCTCAACCAGGTATTTTTGGGACTTGCAGAACTGCTGGGGGTGGAAGACCAGGTGATTGTGGTAAACACTATGCCTTACGTAAACATCATCATGATGCTGGGAGGATTCCTCTCCCGCCGGTTGGGCATCATATTGCTGGGACGGCCGATCCTCATCTGGGGTACGCGCCTGGCTTTCCCGGATCTGGTGGGCCTCGTAAAGACCGTCAAGACCAAGATGATATAGGGGGGATGGTAGCTGATAATAGTTCTGGCCGGAACCACCGCTGTACACCATACCCTGGTGGCAGCTCACCTGTATCTTAATACCATTGATAAACCCGATTTTGATCGGCTGGAAGGCTACTGTGATATGTCTTTTGACTACAGCGGTTACCCTTTATATATCGGTAATGATAAATACGACAACCGGGTCTACACTCTGGGGTTGGGGCGGCTGGTGGAGGTAGGATGCCGGGCTATCCATGATTTTAAGCAGATCATGGAGATTGATTCCTCGCAGTTGCTGGTACAGGAGATACGAATACCGAGTGAACTCGAAATCTGGGCAGCCTCCAAAGCCAGCCGAATCCCGCTGGGTCTCGGCAGCATCATCAACCGGCTGGTTTCCGATCATGTGATTAACCGGGAATTCAGTCTGATTAAATCCGAAGTGGGGAGGCTGCACGAGCAGGTGTCATCTCTTCAGGTAGTTTCGGATACCCTCAGATCCCGGCTTACCGTTGGCGTATAGCCCCTCTTATCAGCTTGATGACTGCTCCTTCAACGCTTGACCCACCCGCAGTTTTGCAGGATAATGATGGATATCCTGATTAACGGGGTGGTGGACCTTGGCCAGAAAAGGCGTCGTCGTTGCCGGAGTGATACCGGGCAGCATTGGAGAGGAAATGGGTGTTGAACCGGGAGACCTGGTCATAGCGATAAATGGTCAGCCCGTCAAAGATATTCTGGATTACCGCTACCTGGCTGATGATCAATACCTGGAGGTTGAGATCGGTAAAAAAAGCGGGGATGTATGGAGCCTGGAGATACAGAAAGATTATGAGGAGAGCCTTGGCCTGGAATTTGATGCAGTGGTATTTGATCGTATCCGCCCCTGTGTCAACAAGTGCCTGTTTTGTTTCGTAGATCAGCTGCCCCCTGGAATGAGGGAGTCCCTTTATGTTAAGGATGACGACTACCGCCTCTCATTCCATTACGGGAACTTTATCAGTCTGACCAACCTTACCCGGCGTGATTGGGACAAGATTCTGGGGATGAGGCTGAGCCCTCTGTATGTTTCGGTGCATGCTACCGATCCTGATGTCCGGGCCAAGATCTTTGGCTCGGATAAGGCCCGGAGCATTATGCGTGACCTGAAGCGTTTGAAGGAACATGGCATCAAGGTGCATGCGCAGGTGGTTCTGTGTCCGGGTATCAATGATGGGGAGGTTCTCGAACAGACGATTAATGATTTAGGATCCTTGTGGCCTTCAATAAATAGTGTGGGGATTGTACCGGTGGGGATAACCGGTTTCCGCGACGGTCTCCCACGACTGACACCGGTAAGCAGGAAAAAGGCTCAGGAACTGATTCGCCAGGTGGATAAATGGCAGTCCGAATTCCGGAAGGACCTGGGGATTGGTTTTGTGTACCTGGCAGACGAGTTCTACATCAAAGCGGGTGAGAGTATTCCGGAACCATGGTATTATGACGGCTACCCGCAGATAGAAAATGGCATTGGACTTATTGCTGATTTCCTGGATGAGTTGCAGGGCATCCTGCCGGAGATCACAGCCGTCGAAACCCCGAATGAGCCTACCTACGTTATCTGCGGTCGTTCGGCCGAACCTATGTTCAAGACTGTTGCTCAGGTATTGAAGCCGGTAGGGATTAACCTGCAGATTATCCCGGTTACCAACCACTATTTCGGGGGTCAGGTAACGGTGACCGGTCTCTTGACCGGACATGACATAGCCACGGCTCTGGGAAAGCATTTCAAGGGAGCTAGGGTTCTACTGCCCAAAACCGTACTGCGAGATGATGGGACCGTGCTGCTTGATAATATGACTGTGCCGCAGCTTGCTGCATCGTCCGGAGCCCGGATTGAGGTAGTTGAACCAAATCCTGCAGCTCTGCTGGATGCCATACTTAAACGGCCTTCCCGTAGGCCGCTCAAAGGAGAGTAATCATGCCCAAACCGGTAGTGGCCATAGTCGGCCGTCCAAATGTTGGTAAGTCCACCCTTTTTAACAGGCTGGCAGGAATGAGAAAGGCGATTGTCGAAGATATCCCCGGTGTAACCCGCGATCGCATCTATGATCAGTCCGAGTGGGAAGGACGAGAGTTTATAATCATCGACACCGGAGGCTTCACTACCGGGGATCAGAATGTGCTGGCCGGTGAGGTGCGGCGGCAGGCGGAACTGGCCATCGATGAGGCAGATGTTATTATCATGGTGGTTGATGCCCGGGAAGGACTGGTCCAGGAAGACGAGGTTATTGCCGGAATTCTGAGGAAGAGCGGCAAACCCGTAGTACTCGCCGCCAACAAGGTGGAAGACTTCCGCAACCAAGCGCAGTTTTATGAGTTCTTCGCTCTGGGATTATCGGAACCTATCCCCATATCTGCTGCCCACGGTTTGAATATCAATGACCTGCTGGATGAGGTAGCAGCCGGTTTCCCGATAGCGGAAGAAGATTCTTCGGGAGAAGGACTGAGTACGCGGATTGCTGTAGTCGGACGCCCCAATGTCGGCAAGTCTTCACTGGTCAATGCTATTCTCGGTGAGGACCGGGTGATCGTCAGTGATATCCCAGGTACCACCCGTGATGCCATCGATACTCCTTTCGAATACGGGGGGAATCAGTATATCCTGGTGGATACAGCGGGAATCCGCAAGAAGAGCAGGATTTCAGCGTCGACTGAGAGATACAGCGTAATACGTGCCTTCAAGGCAGCCGAGCGCGCCGATGTGGTACTGATCGTGATCGATGCCACCGAGGGGGTCACGGAGCAGGACCAGAGAATAGCAGGTTTTGTACATGAGCAGGGGCGGGCGTCAGTGATTGTGGTCAATAAGTGGGACCTGGTCACCAAAGACGCTCAAAGCATGACAGCCTATGACAAAGATATCAGAGAAGAACTCAAGTTCCTGGCTTATGCTCCCATTCTCTATGTTTCGGCTTTGACCGGGAAACGGGTTCCCAAGATTCTGGAACTGGTTGACTTTGTTGCCGAACAGCACTATCGCAAGGTTCAGACCTCGGAGCTGAACCGGTTGATCAACGAAGCCTTGTTGCTTAATCCCCCACCAGGGGCAGGCAAGAAAAAACTAAAGGTTTATTACGCCACGCAGGTTAAGACCGGACCTCCAACCTTTGTGTTATTCGTGAATGACGTTGAATTGATGCATTTTTCGTATCTCAGGTACCTGGAGAATACATTCAGGCAGACCTTTGGGTTTGAAGGGTCGCCCATCAGGTTTATACTGCGCCGGCGGGAAGGCAAGGAGTGACACAATGAAAGAATTCTTGCTGGTGACCATTTGTTACCTGATCGGGTCAATACCTTTTTCTTATATTGTCAGCCGACACTTTGGCAAGGTGGATATCAGAAATCGAGG
>JBLNCH010000323.1:0-3627 GCA_050260485.1 Bacillota bacterium
CAGTATGATTATTCTGTTCAACAGCTCTGTTCAAGACCAATAAAAGGGGATGTATTGCAAACCGATATAAATTATGACCTTGGTATTAAATCAGTGTGATCTTATAGGGAGCCACCAACCCTCAATCCCGGTAACCCCGATAAGCCCAAACCCGAAGTGTAAGAAAGTCATTCCTTCTTCGCCAGGTGCAGCAAACCAATCAGGGTCTTGCCGTCTTTGATCTCACCCCGGCTCATTTTGGCATAGGCTTCCTGCAGAGAGACCATTTCTACATCGAGGAACTCATCCTCGTCCGGTTGATTATCACCCCGGGTCAGTCCGGTGGCCAGGTACAGGTGCAGTACCTCATTGGAAAAACCGGGGGTGGTGTAATAGCAGTAAAGTTTTTCCCATGAACTGGCAGTGACTCCCGCTTCCTCCAGCAACTCGCGCCGGGCGCATTCCAGGGGTTCTTCGCCAGGAGACAATTTGCCGGCGGGTATCTCCCAGAGCGTCTCACCAACCGGGTAGCGGTACTGTCGGACCATACAAATCCGGTCCTGGTCATCCCGGGCGATTACCGCCACCGCACCCGGGTGTTCAACGCATTCCCGAGTAGCCTCCCGGCCATTGGGGAGCTCCACCGTATCAGCCCGGACCTTAATCAGCTTCCCCTGAAAAACAACCCGGCTGCTCTTTTTTACCTCGATGAAATCCACGATCTGTATCTCCTTTCCATACATACCCGGGGTTTGAATAAACTGCCCCTCGTGCTGCATATGCTGTGATGGGGTGATGAATTGAGCATTTTGATTCTGAATAACCGTCTGGTATACGTGGGCAAGGTAAAATCACTTATGTCGGAACTGAAGAAACTTCCTCCTCATAAAACCGTACGCTCCCTTATCCGCGAAAACCTCAACTAAAGGAAGCAAGGTGACAGTCCCCTGTTTCTTTGCTCCCTTATCTCATGTAATTGATTGTGAACTGGGCGGCGGCACCTAAGGCCAGGAAGAATTCGTGGTCCTCCTCCCGATTCCGGCCCATGGTTGTGGGACTCAGCCCATACCGGGCCAAGGCCTCATCAACCAGGCTGCCGTCCCAGTATGTTATATCGTGTTTAGCAGGGATACTGCTCAGGGAGACCTGACTCTCGATTACGCCAGCTTTCTCCGGTTCCAGCAGGGGAAGGGGAACCTTAACCCTCACCAGGCACACATCCTCTAGAACCGTGAGGGTATGGTGGCTGATGCCGCGGTGCCTCTCCCTTTTATCGGCAAAGCTGATCCGGGGGACAGCCACCGGTATTCCCCGCAAGCTGTGTACTGCATTCAGGATGACCCCCTGTTCAACACCGCTAAACCCCCACTTGCTCCCGGTACCTACAATACCGGGACCCATAGCGACGATGATCACATCCGGTTTAAATACCGCTCTGGCTGCCAGGAGACCGCTGAAGATGTTGACCGCTTCCAGGTCGCCCCCCCATGCATTCCCGGTGGTCACCGTTCCTCTAAGAAGCCCGGACCGCTTTAATTGATCCACCGTCCGGCTCCACGGCAGCGGGAGGCTGGCGGCGTCAGTCATCACATAGGCCACCTGCAGTCCTTGCGAAGCCAGACAGGCACACAGGGGAGCCAGCATCGAATGAAGGGTCGCCACCAAGACCGGCAGGCCAGCCAGATCCTGCACCGTATGCAGCAACTGGTGATAGGGACTGGCTTCCTCTTCCACGCTCAGTACCCGGCACTGCCAGGGTGTGTATCTCATCTTCATGATATGGCCGGAGCCCTTCAGCTCAACCTCCGGCCGCTCAAGGTTAACCATAACAAAATCAAATCCACCGCTCCCCAGGGCCAGGGTATTGGCGGTGGTATTCAAAACCACCCGGTCGCCTATCTCTATATTACCGGATACGTCCTCATAAGCCACGGCCTTGCGGGTGAGGCCTCCGATCTCAACCTCCATCTCCACCAGTCCGGACCGACGGGCGGTAATCTGCCGTACCGTTCCAATTCTGGTCTCTATCATATCCCGGTCTTCCCTGCCTCTTCAATGATCTGCAGGACATACTGAGCGCTGTCCACCAGGCTGTCAACCGTTATGAATTCCTCAGTGGTATGAACCTTTTTCATACCAATCCCCAGGTTAGCACAGCGTATCCCCTGACCGTTGAATATGTTGGCATCACTACCGCCTCCGGTACAGGCCAGTACCGGCTCCTTCCCCATAGCCCGGGCCGCCCTTACCGCTATCTGCACCACCGGTTCCTCAGGATCCAGATCGATCCTGGGATAGAGGTGTTTAACCTCCACCTCGCACCGTCCGCCCCTTTCCTCTACCTTATTACGAAAGACGGTAACAATCTCTTCAGTCAGACTTTCCAGTTTGTCCGGGGAAAGGCTCCTGGCTTCGCCCTTAACTTCAACCCGGTCCGCTACGATATTCCTGGCCCGGCCGCCGTTGATGGTACCCAGGTTACAGGTAGTCTCATCATCTATTCTTCCGATATTGAGGTGGTTAATAGCATAGGCCGCCAGGCATATCGCATTCAGCCCCTCCTCCGGATTTATTCCCGCATGGGCGGCCTTACCGATCACCGTTATAGCAAATTCGTTCTGGGTCGGCGCCCGTACCACTATATTACCGGTGCTCCCGTCACTATCCAGCACATAGCCCAGCTTGGACCTGACCCGGGTAAAATCCAGGTGCTTCGAACCCATCAACCCCTGCTCCTCGCTAACCGTGAAAATAACCTCCAATGGGGGATGGGGTATCCTCCGCTCGTTAATAACCTGTAGTGCTTCCAGGATAGCAGCTATCCCTGCCTTGTCATCGCCCCCCAACACAGTGTCACCCGAGGAGCGGATGATTCCTTCATCCAAGACCGGTTCAACGCTCTTGCCCGGTACCACCGTATCCATGTGGGCACCGAAAAAAATGGAGGGTCCGGGCAGTTCCCCATCCTTCCAGGCTATCAGGTTGCCCGATTCACCACCGAGTGCCTTACCGGCCCCGTCCTCGTAGACCTCCAATCCGAGGTCCTGCAAACGAGAGCGAACGAAGTCCCGCAGGGCTCCTTCCTGCCCCGATTCAGAATCGATTCTGATCAGGGCCATAAAATTACTAATCAGCCTGTCTCTGTTAACCAGTGGCACCGTCAACTCCTTCCTAACCCGTCTAACCACCTAAAAAACCGGTTATTGTCAATGACTTCACTCAGGGAGTACCGTTCGGTAAAGATATGCAAAAGTATCAAGCCCACCAGGAGCACAACCCTTACCGACAGTTCAAGCCCATAAACCGCCATAATGCCCAGAGTTACCCCGAGGACATTGGAGCCGGTATCCCCCATCATCACCCGCGCTCTCAAATCGTACGGGAAATAGGCCAGCACCGCACCGGCCATCGGAATAAACAGTGTATAATAACTGTCGGAAACCAGGAGCAGGGGGATAAACAACAGCAGAAAAGCCTTCACACAGCGTCCCGGCCGCAGGTCAAACAGATTCATGCAGTTCGTGAAAAGGGCAATGACCAGGACATTAACTGCAAATTCCACCAGGGTCCGGGAATAAAAAAGAGAGACATAGATAGAAATCATGCCTCCCCCTAATGCCTTCAACCCCCCGGTGGTCAGCTCGCCCT
>JBLNCH010000324.1:0-2740 GCA_050260485.1 Bacillota bacterium
GTTCAAAGCCTTATCTGATGCCGGGATTAAGGCGATGGAGGCCCGAATCCGCGAAATGCAGATGTTTATCAGCGACCACGATTTAATCTCAAGGGAGGTCCAGTAAATGATGAAGAACCTGATAAACACGGTACTGGGTTCTAACGCTCACCTATCAGATGAAATGCTGGCCAACATCTCCCTGCAGGGTGCCAAAGGGGCATCCGCAGCCTACCTGACGGCCACGCTGGAATCAGCAACACCTGAGGTGCGACGCATGTTCAGCGAATTTTTAACCCAGTCTGTAATGTCCCATGAGTCACTCACCAATATGGCCATAAAGAAAGGCTGGTACAAACCGTACCAGAATCCGGACGAACAGGTCTCCCATGCCTACCAGCAAGCAAGCTGGGCCTTTAGCGAAGGGATACACGCCCAGTAGAATTTGTTTCATTCAGGGATCGATACGCCGAATAGACTTGGCTGCGCTGGCCTGCCCGGTGAAAACCGGGCTCTTTTATTCTACGGTCTGCAATAACCTACTTCACCCGGTAAAATCCCCAGTCCTGCCATTGCCAGGTGGTGACCTCACTGGTGGAGGTTACACCTCGTCCAGAAAACCACGGCCGTCGGTGATGACAATCGGTTACGACCGGTTCATTCCTGCCGTCACCATCAGTATCCTTGATCTTCAAATTCTTCACGGGAGGATCAAGGGCGGAGGACATCCAGACCGGTTTCAGGTGTTGGTCAACCAGATTATAGACAAAAAGATGACAACTGACTTCATTATCCCGGCCGGTAACCCAGAATGATTTTTCCAAATTACACACTACTGACTAATACGTGGAAGGGAACGATTTCTTGCATAAAAGAGGATCTTGAACGGCACAGATTGTCATTCATTGATAATGACAATCATCTACTATATAGCGGGGATTTCCGGTGATTACTTTTTTCGGGCTGGCAGGAGGTTGGCCCTGATTAATGTATTCTCACCGAAACGATCATTAATCCGGTCCACAAGCTCTTCCGAGCGGAAGGCCGAATCATCCACAAAAAGACTGCCCTGTTCCAGCCCTGCAAAGGAGCGCAGATTGCTGACTGACAGCCCAATGAGCCGGACACTGCCTCGTCCCTGGTCGAGTTTGCTGAGCAGGGAAAGGGCGGTTTCATACAGGAGAGTGCTGTTGGCGGTATAACCGCTCAGGGTTTTGGAACGGTTAACCGTTTTGTAGTCATGATAACGGACCTTGATAGTTACTGTCCGGGCCTCCATCCCCGCCCGGTGCAGGCGACGGCCCAGGAGGTGCGAGAACTGCAGGAGGTATTCTTTCAGCCGGTGTTGATCATCAAGGTCCTTATCAAAAGTAATCTCCCGACCGATGGATTTTACCTCCCGCTCCTTTTCTACCCGTCGGTTATCAATTCCGTGGGCCAGCTCCCAGAAGAAGGTACCTGCCTGGCCCAAGTGTTTATCCAATACTTCGGGCGGGGTAAGAGCTAAATCCCCGATCGTCTCAATACCCATGCGTTTTAGTATTTGCCGGGTTTTGGATCCCACTCCCCACAAGCGGGAAACCGGGAGCGGGGACAATACCGCAGTGGCCTCCTCACGCCGGATGATCTTCATCCCATTCGGCTTTCCCAGGTCGGTAGCCAGCTTGGCCAGAAACTTGTTGTAAGAGATACCGGTTGAAATGATTAAGCCTACTTCTTCCAACACCGCTTTTTTTATATCCCAGGCGATTCTTTCAGCCGATCCGAAAATGCTTAGGGAACCTGTTACATCGAGAAAAGCTTCATCAATAGAGAGCGGTTCAATATCAGGGGTGAAGCGGGAAAAGATCTCAAAAACCTGGCGGGAGGCCTGACCGTATCGCTTCATATTCACCGGCAAGAATACGGCTTCCGGACACAGCCGCCGGGCCTGGGACAGGGGCATGGCCGATTTAACCCCGTAAGCACGGGCCTCGTAAGAACAGGTGGCTACTACTCCCCGGGAGTCCGGGCGCCCTCCCACAATAACCGGTCGACCGCGGAGAGCAGGGTTATCCCGCTGTTCAACCGCCGCATAGAAGGCATCCAGGTCACAATGGATGATGCTGAGGTCGGTTTTAATAGCCATATTCTCACCACCCCGCTTAAACATTTGGATGCTTCATGATCCTGAGTTAATTATAACGTTTATTGAACCAGGCTCCTGCACAAAAAGCCTATGTAGATTAAACAGCCACTTGGATATGCTATGAGTAGAGTGGCTGGCGAATAAATCATGAAACAAATATTCAAGTGGGGTGATTGGCTTTGACATCCAACCATGGTAATCGGCAGGAATTGGCAACCTTTGCCGGGGGGTGTTTCTGGTGCATGGTCGGTCCTTTCCAAGAGCTTGACGGAGTTAAAGAGGTGGTGGCCGGCTATACTGGTGGAAGCACCGCACACCCAAGCTACGAGGAGGTCTGTTCGGGAAAGACTGGTCACTACGAGGCAGTCCAGGTCACTTACGACCCGCAAGTCATCACCTATGAGCGGCTGCTGGATACCTTCTGGCGCCAGATTGATCCTACAGACGAGGGGGGGCAGTTTGCTGACCGGGGAAGCTCCTACCGAACCGCCATCTTTTATCATAACCAAGCCCAGCGCTCTCAGGCCGAGTTATCTAAACAAAACCTGGAGCGAAGCGGAAGGTTTAATCGACCGATAGTAACCAGAATTCTGCCTGCTTCTGAGTTTTATCCGGCGGAGGAATACCACCAGG
>JBLNCH010000325.1:0-4050 GCA_050260485.1 Bacillota bacterium
ATGTACCCTCTCCGTCATCCAAAGAAGCAGACATGCCACCAGGACGATACTGACAATTTTCTCGTTTCTTGTCATTGGTCCCAGATCAGCGATCTGCTGTTTAATATACTGCTTATCCACCTGGACATCCTGCTCGGGTCTATACAGCAATTGAATTACAAAATACCCCAGTAAGGCGACCACCAGAGTCCAGGGAAGAGCATTGACGGCCCATGCGCCCCAGGTCATTTGGGCCTGTACTGCCGGCGGCAGTAATCCTTTTATGGTATAACACATAAAGGATGCACTGAGGAAAGCCGGACCGCTAATCCCAAAACCCAAAAACATGGCGCCAAACAGGCCTGCTGCACCTTTGCTATCCGGCTTGTAGCCCATCTTGTCGCTGATACCCTTCGCGAAAGGAGCAGCCATGGCACATTTCGCGGTAACGCTGGGAATCATGGGCCCAATCAGGTTCCCGGCGGCTACTAAAGCTGCGGTTTGCCCCTTGAAGGTAGCCGGGAATAACTCCATGATCTTCAACGATACCCGGTTTAAGAGTCCGCTCCTGGCAACTGCCACCCCAAGACCAAAAGCTGCCACCAGCAGGAACCAGGTATCACTGGAGAATTGGGCAAACGCAGTTTTAAATGGAACAATCCCTGTACCTGCCCAGGCCGCACACATCAGGAGTGCCGTAACATAATCGGTGAAAACTTCGAAGATCCAGAACACTACCGCACAGAAGAATATACCCAACCCAATCATCGCCGGATGGGTTAAACCAGACGCCGGTTCCATTATGACCATA
Source organism: Bacillota bacterium (assembly GCA_050260485.1). Classification (GTDB taxonomy): domain Bacteria; phylum Bacillota; class Syntrophomonadia; order Syntrophomonadales; family DTU052; genus DTU052. The sequence continues at coordinate 791 of JBLNCH010000325.1, forward strand.
ACCAGAAGAATAATAATACCGATTATCCCGCCGATAATACGCTTATTCATGCATTAACTCCTCCAATGATGATATTATCTGGAATCTTGCCTATTTAAAAGCTCTGAAAATAAGGGGTTTCGGTGATAATATTTCAGGCTTCACCCCACTTTTTTCGAATTAATAAGGTGAGAAAAACTATAATGTCAACTTTGGCGGTGAGATTCTGAGGTAGTGAACAGAGGACGGAAGAAGTACTAGTGTGACAATCGGCCGTTTATTTGAACAAGTCCTCCTCCAAAACTTAAAATATTTTAGCATATAGAAAGAATGCTGGTAAACGGTAATAGACTGCCAGGTGGGATAACGCGGATGAAATATCGCCAAAAGCAACTATTCCCCGACCAGATGCTCCTCCAGCTTAAGCCGAATCTCCTGGAGTATTGTTACCGGTTTTTGGTTCTTCGTAATCATCGTTAATCAAGGTAACATGTGCCCCGGTGCAGCGGCGGGAATTATGAAGGCTCAATAATCCGAATCAAACGGATTATTGAGCCTTTTTTCCGCGAGAAATTTAATAATTTATATTGCCAGAAATTAAGCCAATCTAGCCGGAACGGCTCTTAGAATCTCTTCAGTTTCCTTCATGATTCTCTGTACAAGATCGTTCACCTTGGGCAAGTCGTTGCAGCGTTGGGCTGATTCGCCGGCAGCCAACATGGCTTTTGTTCTATCGCCGGCGTATACGGCATTGATGGACTCATTTTCATAGTCGATCAATGACATATCGAGGGTGCTGTAGTCATCAGGGGTTCCCAGGTAAACTCCGGGTGACTTTTCCAGGGTGTTTTTAGCGTGCAGTTTGCTGCGATCATTCTTGATCCAGCGAGCCGGACCCACAAAACCCCGGGCTACCAGGGTTCCCCGGTCAGGAGTCTCAACAACGCCCTGTTTCCAGAGCGGCGGGAAGTCGCTTTCCTCGGTCGCCAGGAACCTGGTACCCATTTGAGCTCCTTCTGCGCCCATCACCAGAGCTGCCGCCAGGGTTTTTCCATCACAGAATCCGCCGGTACCAACAACCAGAGTATTTTCATCAGCAACCTCATCAACTACAGCAGGCAGCAGGATCATGGAATGGACCGGTTCCCAAGAGGTGTGGAAGCCACCCTCATGACCCGAGGCAATAATTACATTAACGCCAGCTTTTTTGCAGCGTCTGGCCGCCTGTACGGAAGGCATGACGTGCATCCATACCAGATCAGTCTTTTTAATAACTTCACTCCAGGGAAGCGGATCGCCGGCGGAAGTTATCAGGACTTTAAAACGCTTTCTCATTTCGTCATCCTCTTCGCGAACCTTTAGCATGGTGCCGATTATGACCTGGGCTATATCTTTCATTTCAGCCGATACCATGACGTTTACTCCGAAGATTCCCTGTGATTCCCGGGTATTGTCGAGAACCTTTTTAAACATTTTCCTTAAAATTGTTTCGGGACTGTCGTTGTCGGGATCGGCACCGCAGGAATTACAGAAAGCACCGTATATTTGCTTTTGGTTTTTGTTGGCGAGACCACTTGAACTCAAAATGCCCAACACGCCGGCATTTGCGGATGCAATGCACAATTCGGTGGTGGGGAAAGGTCCCATACCTGCCTGAATGATGGGATACTTGATTCCAACTAGGTCGCAGAGTTTTGATTTGATCATTGAGTGAATTCCTCCTTATTAAGTATGGATTTATGTAACTGTTTGTCTATTCTTCATTATACAATAATCAATCCTTTCTGAATTAATTAATTATTCATCGGTGTGTTATCCCGTCATCCTTAGTTACCCCTGTGTAACCCGGGAATTGAACAAATCTTTCTCATTGCAACCGTACGCATTTCCCGGACACAGGTTCCCGCATTTTATACAATCCCCTTCGCGATACTCTACCCCGCCAATTTTGGTTTTTCCACAGAACGGACATTCGTTTGATAAGAAGTAGTGCCCCGACTCGCATTTATTGATGATAATCATATTACGTTCCTCCCTTATCAGGACACTCGCTGCATTTAACGTATTTATCGCAGTTCGGAACATCGCATCCAATATCAGACTTGTTCGTCAGCCCCAATACAACCCGTTCCATATGAGTGAAACGAGAACCCTTAACCAATACAACGCTCTTATGTTCGTTAGCTTTCAGGAGGCTTTCAACCGTCCCCAGGACTTCTTTCACGGAATTCACATTAAACGCATTATTCCGATTAAAACCTTCTTTAATGGCAGCCGGAATGATTCCGCAGTCAGTGGAACCCATTACTATCAAATGGGATACCAGGTTGGCGGCCGTTTTTCCTACTATTGCATGACATTGAGCCGCATAATCTCCCAGTTCTTTCATTTCACCCAGAACCGCAATTTTAATAGTATCAGTGAACTGTTTTAAATTGTTCAAGGCAGACATCATGGCATCCGGGCTGGCATTATATGAATCATCAATTACAGTTAGATTTGAATTTACTGGTATTATACGGAATCTGCCGGCGGGCGGCTTAAAAGTAGTAAAGGACTCCAGGATTAATTCGGCTTCTACACCGGATAGGATCCCGGCGGTAAAAGCATTAATAGCCGCACAAATCATATGTTCCCCAACTGAATTCAATACAAAAGGCAGTCTTTTACCCCGATAGTTGAAGATCCCCCTGGTCTGGTAAGCCTGGTAGGTAATATCGGACACAAACACATCATTGCTCTCCTGAAAACCGCATCTTACAACCCGCAAACTATTGGCGGCGATTTTTTTGGTTTTTGAGACCAGTGCTTCATCATCACCGTTTATGATGATGTCCCCACCCTCTCGTATGGCCGGGATGATTTCGCATTTGGCCTCCAGAGTGTTTTGAAGAGATCCGAAGTTCCCGATATGTGCCCATCCAATGTTAGTTATAATCCCAAGATCCGGTTCAACCATATTGGAAAGGTAGCCAATTTCCCCCATGTGGTTCGCACCAATCTCCAATACAAGATGGGTGCATCCCGGCACCAGTTTGCTTACTGTCAAAGGTATACCGTATTGATTATTGTAACTGGCTTCGCTTTTTAGAGTGTCAAACCTGCTGGCAAGCACGTGAGCCAGCAAGTCTTTGGTAGTCGTTTTTCCCATACTACCCGTGATCGCCAGGACAACCGGACGGTATAAATACCTCAAATATGAGATTAATTTATGAAGCGACATAATTGTGTCAGGCACTTGAATCAATGCTGCATCCATCGATTCGATATCAGGAAATGAT
>JBLNCH010000326.1:0-3714 GCA_050260485.1 Bacillota bacterium
AACCCCATAAAGCCTACCAGGGCCATAGCGAAGGCTATCGGCATCCGCAGAATTATAAGCAAAAAGAAGAACAGTATACCGATCAAACCTATGGTCAGAGAACTCATACTACCAGCTTCCTCAATGAATTTAATAGTCTGTACAAGACAACCACCGCCAGTACGAAAAGGCCGGACGCGATTATCCCAAGAACCGGTGCCAGCGGAATCTGGGTGGTGGGAAACACTGTACCGGTTATGTTCATGGTCACGGCATAATCAAACATGAAGATTGCTGCAATTACCCAGAATATAAATGATGCAAAGTTCGTAAGGGTATCGAGTAATCCACCCACCTTAACGGGTAACTTATCGATGAACAGGTCTACAGCGATATGGCCATTGCGAATCGCACAATTAGCCAACGCCAGAGCAATAGTCAACGCAGTCAAAATCATAACGTAATCCATAATACCGGTTAGAGGCCGATTAAACACGCTGCGAAGGATTATGTTGACCACCACGACTGCCATGGTCAACACAACCGATACTGCTGCCAGCATATCCATCAACCGGCTCAGGGTCTTCACCCCGTCCCTAATCCGGGTCATAAAAACACCTCCTCTCCACTATTTGTACTGGGCGTTATACTTACTGGCCAGAGCTTTTACGGTATCGATTATTTGCTGACCATTGAGATTGAGCTTTTTCATGGACTCAATGTAATCTTGCTGTACCGGGGTTACCAGATCGATCCACAGCTTTGTCTCGGCATCGCTCAGGTTTATAACCTGCATGCCTTCCTCCTCAACGGCATACTTCATGGCATCTTCATTCTGTTTGTCCCAGAGCCCGCTGGCCACATCGAAATACTTATTATTTACTTCCTCGATAGCCGACTGGTTTTCCGGGCTCAGAGAATTCCACACCTCTTTGTTCATGGTTACAAAGAACAGGGTGTTGTAGAGGAAAGGAGTCCTGGTGATAAATCTTGTAACCTCGGCCTGTTTCCACCCCTGCAGGACTTCTGCCGGTCCCAAATTACCCTTAACCACGCCCTTCGAAAGAGACTCATAGGCTTCCGACTGGGCCATACCCACCGGGCTGGCACCCAGGGCCGCCAGGGTCTTGGCGCTGAGTCCGGTTGCACGGATTTCCATGCCTTTAAGATCTGACAGTTTGCTGACCGGTGTTTTGGTGAAGAGATCTCCTGGGCCGGTGGTAATAACCATAAGCAGCTTGGTATCCTGGACCTCCGCGGGGTTCAATTCTTTTATACCTTCCCAGGCCACCCTGCTGGCCGCTTTGGAATTGTTGTAGGTGATCCCGGGCAATTCAAATACTTCCAGCACCGGAAAACGACCTCTGGTATAAGCAAAACAGGATATACCTATGTCACACACCCTGTTAACCACGCCATCGTAGATGTCATTGGCCTTGGCCAGGGTCTCCTGTGGATAGCTGACCACCTTCACCTGACCATTGGTGGCTTTGTATATGTCCTCTGCCCATGGTTTAACCAATTCAGTCTCAATAGGATGGGTGCTGGGCCAAAAGTGCGCCAGTTTCAGTTCCACCGGTTTTGTTTCTGCATCCTGTGCAGGTGCACGGCTGCATCCAGCTACCCCTAACAACATCACACCTAGGAGCAGGTATACCGCTAGTACCACCTGCAATCTTGACCTGCGCTGCCTCAGACCTCTTTTGCTCTTCATCGATTTGGTCCTCCTCTTCTAAAATTTGCCCAATAAAAAAAACTCCCGTAGGAGTTAACAAAGCCATAACGACACCACCAGCACAGAATGGACACGACGTGCCGTCTTATATGCCTACCATGCTAACCTTCCTACCCGTTTTAAAAAATATGGATAACCATCCTACGCCCCAAGGGCAACCTACTTAACTACTTTTTCATAATAGCAAACTTATCGCTGGGAATGAAGTGCTTTTACAAAAATATTTTTTCTTACATAATTGTATGCTTACTGCATCGGTTGATCTGACTGAAAGATTTGCCAAACAGGGACCCAAGGGTTTGCGAGGTTTTGGTTACATGATGATATAATAATTCAGGGGATTGTGTATTAATTTGGAATAACGGCATTTCACTAATTACACCAACCAGATAGGAGTTAAACAAATGCTGACCGGAGAGATTCGCAATAAGGTTGACAAGATATGGACCGACATATGGGCGGGAGGCATTACCAACCCGTTAACCGTTATTGAGCAGCTTACATATTTGATGTTTATCCGGTCGCTGGATGAGAGGGAACTGGAGAACGAGAGAATGGAGGCTTTAACCGGCGAAACTATGCCGAAAATCTTCCCCCAGAATGAAGCCGGACAGTCCATGCGCTGGAGCAAGTTTAAAACCAAAGATGCCCGCCTGATCTATGACATCATCGGAACCAAAGTTTTCCCGTTTATAAAAGAAATGAACGGTATTAACAACTCTTCATTTTCCCGCTACATGCAGGATGCGATGTTCCTGATCCCCACACCCCAGGTACTGCAGAAGATCATCACCGGTCTGGATGAACTCTATGAGCACGATATCAAAGACCTGGATATGCAGGGAGATCTCTATGAATACATGCTGAGCAAGCTGTCCACTGCAGGCCAAAACGGTCAGTTCCGGACTCCCAAGCAGATCCGCGACATGATGGTCCGCCTCCTGGCCCCAACCCCAAATGACAAGATCTGCGACCCGGCCTGCGGTACGGCGGGATTCCTGGTTTCATCAGCGGAGTATATAAGGGAAAAATATGAGTTGCAGATGACACCGAAGGATTGGGAGCATTTTAACGGGCCGATGTTCACCGGCTTTGATACCGATCGGACCATGCTGCGCATATCGGCCATGAATCTGATGCTCCACTCCATCACCCAGCCCCGCATAGAGTATATGGACAGCGTTTCCAAGCAGAATATCATCGACTCGGCCTATGATATAATCCTGGCCAACCCGCCCTTTAAGGGTACTGTCGATGCCGAGAGCATTAATGAAAACCTGAAGCGGATATGTAACACCAAAAAGACAGAGCTGTTATTTGTAGCGCTCTTCCTGCGGATGCTCCGTAAGGGCGGGCGCTGTGCCTGCATCGTCCCCGACGGTGTTCTGTTCGGCACCACCAAGGCCCACAAAGCCCTGCGCCAAGAACTGGTCGAAAACCATAAACTGCAGGCGGTCATCTCCATGCCCAGCGGGGTCTTCAAACCCTACGCCGGGGTCAGCACTGCCGTCCTCGTGTTCACCAAAACCGGGGCTGGTGGGACCGACAAGGTCTGGTTTTACGACATGAAGGCCGACGGCTACTCCCTGGACGACAAGCGTACCCCCATCGAGGCCAACGACATCCCCGACATCATCGCCCGGTTTCATAATCTGGAGGGCGAGGTTGACCGCAAACCCACCGAACAGAGCTTCCTGGTGGACAAGTCGGCCATCGTCGCCAATGACTATGACTTATCGATCAACCGCTACAAAGAGTTCGTCTACGAAAAGGTGGAGTACGACCCGCCAACGGTGATACTGGACCGGCTGGATAAGCTGAACCTGGATATTGCCTCGAAGATGGTGGAGTTAAGGGGGCTTATTGGTGGGTAAGTGGGAGATGGTGAAGCTGGGGGAAGTGTGCGAAATATTAGATCATATGAGAATGCCGGTAACCGCTTCAGATAGGAAACCTGGAATCTATCCGTATTATGGTGCTAATGGTGTTCAAGACTATGT
>JBLNCH010000327.1:0-6292 GCA_050260485.1 Bacillota bacterium
GGAGAACAAATCCCCTTGGTTTAAGTACAGTAATTACTTCTCAAACAAAGGTCGCAGGGGTGACATTTCCGCTGCTCACTTATCCCCATAAAGGGGTGACATTTTCGCTGACTATTGACACGGGATTTTGTTGCCGGACTGATTTCGGGCTTTCTTGCATTTTATTATTCGGAGTGCTTTAATTTAAACGGGCAAAGCTAAATCTGGTCCATTTGGAGCAGGAAATCAGATGGGCCTACAATGGAGGAACCCGTGCTGATTGATTATCATGTTCATGCACTGGCCCACGGTGAATATGAGTACTCTCACGAGTGGATTGCCGAATACCTGCACCGGGCCCAGGCCCGGAATATTAGGCAGATCGGGTTCAGTGAACATGACTGGTTCCTGCCCCGGATAGACTTTAAAGAGGTGAAAGAGGTTGCCGCGAAGCCGGAATTCCGCGAACTGACCGCCAGAGTAGGCATTGAGGTGGATTACAAGCCGGAGAGAGAGCGAGAAATACATACATTTTTGACCCAGCAGCCTTACGATTTCGCGATCGGATCGGTTCATCACCTTGGGGAGTGGCCATTTGATCACCCGGACCATAAAGCCGAGTTTTCGCGAAGGGATATTGATGATATCTACCAGGAGTATTATTCCCTGATAGACCGGGTCGTAAGATCAAACCTGTTTGATATTGTGGGACATCTTGATCTGATCAAGGTTTGGGGGTTCAAACCGACCGCCCACCGGGAAAACTTCTTCATTAAGCCTCTTTTGAATGAGATAAGGATATCAGGAATGGCAGTGGAGATAAATACCGGTGGCCTTCGCAAACCGGTGAAGGAGATCTATCCCAGCGAAGTTCTGTTGCAGGACTTGTTTGCTTATAATATCCCGATCACCTTTGGTTCAGATGCTCATCATCCGGATGACCTGGGATATGGACTTGATGCAGCTTTACAGGCCGCCTGGAAAGTTGGCTACAGGAAGATGGTGGGATTTAATAAGAGACGAAACATCATGTATCCAATTATTCGAATAAGGTAGGAGATTCAATGGGTAGTGTAGCAATACTTTTGATAAGCCTCGGAATTATATTAATCGGGGCCGAGATATTCACTAATGCTGTTGAATGGTTGGGAAAAAGACTGAACCTGTCCGAGGGAGCCGTGGGAAGTGTACTGGCGGCGGTTGGAACTGCATTACCGGAGACCATGATTCCATTTATTGCTCTGATTGCAGGAGGGACGGAGGCCGTTAATATTGGAACCGGGGCCATTCTGGGTGCACCGCTGATGCTTTCCACCCTGGCCATGTTTGTGACCGGTTTTTCAATAGTGATTTTTCAACGTCGCCGTGAACACGGGCTGACGGTCAAAGCCAATCCTGAAGTCATGAAAAGGGACCTCGGTTTTTTCTTGATCGTATTTGCGGCTGCTATGCTGGCCGGGACTATGCCACCGGAAATGAGAAAATGGCAGCTTATCGTGGGTGGGGCCATGGTCTTCTCATACATTTACTATGTGCTGGTAACCCTGCAGGAGGAACGGGAACCGGAAGAGGATGAGATCAGACCCTGCTACTTCGCACCCCGGATGATCGTTCCGAGAATGAGAGTCATACTGTTGCAGCTGGTAGTCGCTCTGGCTTTAATTGTTGGAGGTGCTCACCTCTTCGTCGGAGCCATAGAAACGGTGGCCTTGGCTTTCGGGGTTCCAACGTTTGTGCTGGCTCTGGTGATTGCGCCGGTGGCAACGGAACTGCCCGAGAAATTTAACAGTGTTCTATGGGTTTCCCGTGGCAAGGATACCCTTGCTCTGGGTAATATAACCGGGGCGATGGTATTTCAAAGTTCCTTAATCCCCGCATTGGGCATATTCCTGACCGATTGGCAGTTAGGCTCCGGTGCCCTGTTAAGCGGGGCCCTGGCCCTGATCTCCGCTGCTATACTCTATATCGAGATACTCCGCCGCCACCACACAAAAGCCAGTTACCTGATCCTGGCCGGGGTGTTTTATGTAATCTTCTTCTTCATGGTTCTTGAGGGAATAATTCGTTAGCGAGGTAGAGATATGAAAGTAGAGAAAAAACTGGCCGAAATGGGTATAGTTCTTCCTGAGCCTCCGACCCCGGTGGCTTCGTATGTTCCAGGATTGATCTCTGGAAATCTGGTTTTTGTTTCCGGACAGTTTCCTATGAAGGACGGAAAGCTTATGGTGGAAGGCGTCCTAGGAGACGATGTTTCCATTGAAGCGGGGTACGAAGGCGCACGCCAGGCTGCGATTAACTGTTTGGGGATCCTGAAGTCTCTGGTGGGTGACCTGGACCGGGTGGAGCAGGTTGTCAAGCTGACCGGATTCGTGCAGTCCGCCTCAGGGTTTCATCACCAGCCTCAGGTTATCAATGGTGCCTCCGATCTCATTCAGGAGGTCTTCGGACAGCGGGGAAAACATGCCCGGACAGCGGTAGGGGTTAATACTTTACCTCTTAATGCCCCCTGTGAGATTGACCTTATCGTCTCTATCCGGACCGACTAGAAGGATTCGGATAGCAGAGTCCGTCGTTATCATATTTTTGTGGTAGGTGTGAAGTTTTGAACGTATATGACAAGGCTCATGAGACCGCACGGGCTTTGAAGGAGAGCCCTCAGTATAAGGCATATAACAAGGCCAAGGAGGAACTGAAAGCCGATCAGAATTCCTGGCAGATGGTCAGGGATTTCCGGGCTCGGCAAACCCAGATTCAAAAACAGATCCTGTCCGGTGAGGAACCTCCTGCCGACAGAATCAAAGAACTCCAGAATCTCTCAGAAATAATTGGCAAGTCACAGCGGGTAACCGATTTCTTTCTGGCGGAGATGGAACTTATCAAGGTAGTGGAGGACATCCAGCGCATCCTGGTAAAATCCATTGATCTGGAACTGGAAAACATCTAACTGGTATGGTATTCATGAAAAGCTCCTGACTGGTTAAACCTAACTATGATTCAGTTAGGTTAGGAGTCGGGAAGCGATGGGTTCTACCGTTAGTCAATATATGCTCCGTATTCGTGAGCGACTGGTGCAGGTGGTTGCTTCAGGCAGGGAACCGGTGGACCGGATCGTGCTCCATCCGTTGCAAAGGCCGGGCAAGCTGGTTCGCTCGCAGCTGGTACTGCTCAGCAGCAGTCTCTTTGGAGGAATTAATGAGCGGGTAATTGATGTAGCGGTTGCCATCGAGTGTATCCATACCGCTTCACTGGTTCACGACGATATAGTAGATGGTGCCTGCCTGCGGCGGGGCATTCCCACCATAAATCACCTTTTCAGCTCCCAGGCGGCAGTTCTGGCCGGGGATCATCTATTTGCCACAGCATTTGAAATCCTGGCCGGTCACCGGCTCAATGATATCCTGAGCGAGGTAACTCGAGCCATTAAGCAGATGTGCGCCGGAGAGATCACCCAGGATCTGAATCTATTCAATACCTGTCTTTCGGAAAGTGATTATCTGGATAACATCTATGGAAAAACCGCCAGTCTTTTTGGTGCCGCCTGTCGTTGCGGGGCGCTGGCCGTCGGGGGCAGTCCCCAAGAGGTTGAACAGGTAGGCCTTTTTGGTGAGTACCTGGGTTATGCGTACCAAATTGCCGACGATGTCATGGATTTTTGTGGGGAGCAGACAACGCTGGGCAAACCCTGTGGCAGCGATTTAAAGAACGGGGTTATTACACTGCCGGTTATCAGAGCACTGGCGGTATCAGACTTCCACAGCGAACTGCTAAACACCATAGAATCATACCGGTTGGAACCCGACGCAATAACCCGTGTTATTGAGATCCTCGAGGAGTGCGGAGCTATCAGATATGCAGCCTCCCGGGCCTCCGATTACTGTCTGCAGGCCAGCCGGATCCTTGAATCTTTCCCCCCGTCTATAGCTCGCAGTGAGTTGCTCAGCCTGTGTTCCAGCCTGATTAAGCTGCCAATGTTGACGGATAAAATACCTCAACCGGCGGTTATGCAAATGCCTGCGGAGGTAGAGTTATGTCTGACACTGCCAGAATCCCCTGGCTGTACAATTACCTGAGAGGTATGATACCCGGTGTGCAGTCCGAGCTTGCCCGGCTGACTGAAAGGGCGAATCTGATTGAGGACAGGGAATTGCGCCTTCAAGCCCTAAACAGCTTGAAAAGTAAAGCCTTCCACTGTTACGGCGGTTCGGTGCTCGCATTGCTCGGACCCCGTAACCGGTGGCAGGATCTGATGGCCTTGATTACCGCTTTTCAAACCATATCCGATTACCTGGATAACCTTTGTGACCGGGTGGGCATTTGTAACCAGCGGGCTTTTTACCGCCTCCACGATTCGATGCTGACTGCTGCCACACCAGGGGCGATGTCAGGCGACTATTACGACCTTTATGATGGATACCGGGAAGAGGGGTACCTCCCTTTCCTGGTAGCACGTTGCCAGGGCATAATCTCCTCCCTGCCCGGCCTGGAGCATGTTCATGACCTGGTAAGACAACTGATTCAACACTACACCAGCCTGCAGTCCTTGAAGCATATGTCTCCCGATCAGCGCTGCTCCAGGGTTGAAGACTATATAAGGAATCAGGTGGAGAATCCTCCGGGATTTGAATGGTGGGAGATGGCCGCAGCCACCGGTTCAACCCTGGGGATGTTTGCCCTTTGGGCTATGGCTGCTCACCCCGACTGCGATTCTTACCAGGCTAATAAGGTTTATGAGACCTACTTCCCCTGGATCTGTGGTCTCCATATACTGCTGGACTACCTTATCGACCAGGAAGAAGATATGAGGGAAGGCGATATGAACTTCGTATCCTTTTATCCCAGGCCGGAAGCGAGGTGGGAGGCTCTCTATACGTTCACCCAGAAATCCCTGGAGCGAGCCGCCAGCCTGCCCCCAGCCGGGTTACATACCCTGGTGGTCACCGGCCTTCTGGCCATGTATCTGAGTGACGCCAAGGTTAAGGCTCAGGGTTATTCGGGAGCGGCCCGGCGCCTTATACAGGCTACGGGAAAAGGGAATCTTGCCCTCTATCACCTGTGCCGGGCAGTGCGTTGCCTGAAGGGCATATAGATGTCATAAAATGCCACAGTTCTTGGATCGTGCCACTCCAAAACTTGCGGCCTACCTCTGGTAAATATATAATTTGACTAGCATCGATGGGAAGAGGAGGATCTCATGAAAAAGAGATTAACCGTTGTTGTAGTGCTCCTTTTAACAGGTCTAATCGCAATAGGATGCGGTACCAGTACGGTTGCCACCGTCAACGGTGAAAAGGTTGATCAGGCCGAGCTTGATAGGATCATTAACCTGTACGTGGCTCAGGCTAAACAGGTTTATAACGCGGATGTGACCGAGGACCAGGAGCTGATGAAGGAGATTGAAAAAGCGGCTTTAAATGATCTAATTGATCAGACCCTGGTGATACAGAAAGCAATCAGCGAAGGACTAAAGGCCACGGAAAAGGAAGTCAAGGATGCCATCAGGAATTTCAAAGAATCAAGCGGGGCTGAGGGTTACAAAAAGTTCCTGAAAGACACCGGAATGACAGATAAGGACTTCGAACAGGAGATGTATAACCAGGTCCTGGTTGGTGAACTTCATGACAAGGTTGTTGCCAAGGTAAAGGTAAGTGAGGATGAGATAAGGGCCTATTATGAAGCGCACCCCGAGGATTTTGGCAACCTGCGCGAGCTGAAGGTTTCGCATATCCTGCTGAAAACCAGGGAAGAGGCCGAAGAGGTTATTGATAGAATACACGCAGGAGAGGATTTTGGTACCCTGGCCAAGGAGCTGTCAATTGAGCCGGCGGCCAAGGAATCCAAGGGGGATCTGGGATTCATTAACGAGCAGACAAATTTTGTCACGGAATTCAAAGAAGCAGCCCTTAAGCTCAAACCCGGGGAGATGACAGAAGAACCGGTAAAGTCCCAGTTTGGATACCATGTGATTAAAGCCTTTGAGGAAAAAGAAGCTCATGTGGAGCCCTTTGATGAGGTGAGGGACCAAGCGGAACAGTTGGCCAAGCAGGCCAAAGAACAGCAGGTTTGGACGGATTTCGTCGCCAATCTTCGCAAACAGGCCGACATAGAGATCAAATCCGCGAAAAAGTAGATTATTATAAGTATTCAGTGGTACTGGAAAGGGTGTAAATATGGTTACAACCGAAGATAAATGTAAGTCTTGTTCCTTGGCTGAGCAGGGAGGCTGCAGTCCGCAAGACTGCAGCCAGCCGGAAACGGCACTTCTGGGCAGTCTGAACCAGATCCAGAGAGTGGTAGCGGTTATGAGCGGTAAGGG
>JBLNCH010000328.1:0-3769 GCA_050260485.1 Bacillota bacterium
CTTCCCGCCGGGCCGTATTAATCATAGACGAACCTGACCCCGGAACCAAACAGATTTTTTTTACCTTACCGGGCATCGGATTGCTTAACACCAGATGATCAATCCCTAATACGTTCTTAACATTTTCAGCCAGTTCCTCCAAGTCCATTTCCCGTGACAGCTCCCCCTGCCTGCCATAACTGTAAGCCTGTCCTTTATTGTTTAGAGGTATCAGGTCATAGGCCACCTCTTCGTAAGGATGGGCTTCCATCATAGAATGCATTACCTGGTCCAGTACTTCCACGGGCACAATGACTTCCAGACGGTATTCGGCTACCTCCTCCAGTATACCGGTACTGCCCAGAAAAGGCTGGCTACCTGCCAGAGGCCGGAATGTGCCGACACCCAGAGTGCGGAAACTGCAATCCCGGTAGTTGCCGATAAAACCTGCCCCCGCATCATTGACGGCCTGACGCACCTCTTCCAGGTGTGATTCCGGTACAAAAACCACAAGCTTAAGCAAATTCTGTGACTTGATTACCCCCAGCGGTCTTATGTTTATCAGTCCCAGCTTGAGTGCCAGAAACTGACTCAATCCGCCCGGGGCCAGGTCCAGGTTAGTATGAGCTGAATAGACAGTTAAATCGTGACTGATGAGCCGCCTTATCAACCGACCTTGGTATGACTCGTAGTCAATTGTCTTTACTCCTTTAAAAAAAAGGGGGTGGTGGCTAATAATCAGATTGGCCCCAACTTCCAAAGCCATATTAATCGCCAAGTCGTCTACATCCAGGGCAACCAGGATTGCATCCACCGTCTGGCTTTTGGAGCCAAGCTGTAAGCCACTGTTGTCCCAGGATTCGGCTAGCGATAGCGGTGCCAAATCCTCCAGTTTGTTAAAAACCGTTTGAGTCTTAACCTTCACTTCAAGACATCCTCCAATTCTTTCTTTCTTTCCTCATAGACCTGCCTCTGCAGCAGGGAACGCCTGGTGCTCTGATCAGTTATTCCCGCGATTATCCCTTTTAACTTGTTCAGCTGAAAATTGTAGTAATCCCTCACCACGGGTTCAGCAGTGTTTTGCATGAGTAATGGTCCCCATCTCAACTCGGTTGCGGACAACGTGTAAGGCTGCGTATGCCGGGGATCTAGAACCAGGTTCACATAGTAATCACCATCTCTGACCACAGTCTCCCGCTCAATCCGCCACCCGTTTATGCCGGCCAGTTGCCTTATCTCTGCCAGAGCATTCATGGGCTGTAAGACCAGACGCTTAAAGCTTTGGGTTTTGCCGGGGGACCGGTTGAGAATACTGACTATGGTATTGCCTCCCAATCCGGCTAAAACCACCGTAGACACTTCACCTAAGGCAAGCACCTCCAACCCATTCCCCTGGCGCACCTCAATCAGATGCTCCAGGCCATTCATACGAACAGCCTCCAAGGTCCTGCGATACGGTCCGTCTCTCAATTCACCACAGATCGCCCTGGGGCATCGGCCTTCACCTACCAGGTAACACGCAAGAAGAGCATGATCAGAACCGATATCAGCCACCGGCTCACCGGCGATCACAAGCTCCGCTACACTTGTCAACCGGGATGGTATCCTCAATTACCAACCACTTCCATTTCCAGCAACGAAATCAAAGATTAACCCCATGCCTTTGCACCCGTGAATCTGATAGCCTTGACACCTGTCGGGTCTCTGGAATCCGATTTTTGTCATCCCTCTTATCATATAACATCAATCTTCCCTGAGGAAAGTTATGCCAGCGATGCTCAAATCTCTTTCTTCCCTGCATTAAATATAACTGATTCTATGGCTGGAAAACCGCCTGAGCTTGGCACACTTTACAGAAAAGTTCCCAATGGTAATCCTGTATGCTTCCGCATATACTGAAATCAGGTGGTGGAGGTTAGTTTCCTTCCCTGAGAAGCGTATCCCTTAGAGAGGTTATTACCTGCCTAATAGAGTGTTCTGCTCCTTTGAGTAAGGTTAGTTTCTTCCAAAAGAGGACTCTGGTTCTTCCTGTGCTAGGTTAATTAAAGCCTCCACCACCATAATCGGATAGACTTATAATTCCCGAGACTTCGGGTTTCTTTCTTGCCTATCTTTATTTCAAAACCTATCTGCTGTGATCCCCCATAGGCAAATGGCAACTTACAGGTTATCAAGGATCCTTTTAACCCCCAAAATCTGCCACACATGGCACACAACATCCCCTATTATCGTATTTATCGATTAAAGGCTTCCTCGATGGAAGTTGATTTAAGAAAGGAGGAAAATCAAAGATGTATAACATAACGTGCTCAAGCTGTGGGCAGTTATTGGGAGCCATGCTCAAGAAGCCACCTGTTAAGATGAGTATCTCCTGTAAATGCGGAAATAAGGGCTCGATTAAGAGCACCAAATCAACAACGCATTTTGTTCTTACCAAGAGCGGTACTCAAAAAAGTTCATCCAAATCCGCCAAGAAAGCCAAAACGAAATAGGAAAATAATGGAACGTTTGGGATTCCCTTCGAATAAACTAAACCAAGTCTAGGGCCCTTTGACTGCTGATTTGACGAGAAGGAGGGATACCATGAGCATCAACGGTGGCTTGGTTGGAGGCCGGTTCGGAACCCTTGGCAAGTTTGATCGCAAGTTTGATCTTCTGGGTGATTGTGGAATCGGTGGATTAACCGGGCTTGGCGGATTCGCTGGAACGAGCTTTTTTGCCTTGCTCTTCAGCCTCTTGCAACAGAGAGTCAGAGTTCTGACTGAAGGTGACGTAGCAGCGGTGGAAGGAATCCTGACCGATATCAATCCCACCTTTATTACTGTTGTTGGAGCCCAAATCAACTATATCCCCATTAATCAGATTACCATCATTGCACGCACTTTTACCTAAAACAGTAACCCTTAATCCTTCTTAAGAAAAAACCGGTATAATACCGGTTTTTTTCCTTTGATCATTCAGATGCATTTTCCCCAACGGCAGTATTCTCATTCCATCCACACTACACTTTGCTTTGCACTGCACAATAACTTTGGTTCATTGGGTATAGTGTTGTGGCCGGCACATCTTAAAGGATTGCGGTTTAAAATGCAGTAACGAATCGACCTTGTTGTTGACTTTGGATCGAGTGTGGATACCGATCGGGGAATAGGATTTTGTGGAGGAGGCAGATGGTTTACCTTGAGTTCACGGAGTGAGAGCAAACATCCATCAAAAATAACCTTTCACCCGCGCAAAGACAGCTATATAACCCAGTACAACGCCAGCAAGAATTACGGCGGGATAGCAAACCTGTTCATTAACAGGTTCCAAGGGCCAGGAGACATATACAGGAGCCTCATACAATTCGATTTTAGTTGTCTGGGAGGCAATTACATACCTCCAGGAAGCGATATTGTATCAGCTAAAGTACGACTTCATATGTTTCGCAATGAGGCACCCAGTGCTACAAGCATATACGCTTACATGGTCAAGCAAAACTGGCATGAGTTTACGGTAAACTGGAACAATCAGCCGTTATGTGCTGCAACACCTTCCGGCCAACTCACAATCCAACCCGGATACACGGGAACGGTATTACTGGATATAACTGATCTTGCCCGTAGTTGGTATGATGGCTCCTGCGTTAATTTCGGATTGGTTTTAAAAGGCCAGGAAAACATAGACGGGATACTGGGATTTTACAGCCGGGAATACGCAGATTCCACGCAATGGCCCAAGCTGACCATAGAATACTATCCGGCTTGAAGATACATTATGTTTTTCGGGTTTAACCACCAACTTACCTGAT
>JBLNCH010000329.1:0-6621 GCA_050260485.1 Bacillota bacterium
AGGGCTCACGAGCAAGCTCCCCAACTCCAACCCCTTCTATTGCGGGATGGAGACCGAGAATCAATACCACCCCCAGGACTACGAAACCCACGATAGCGAAGAGTTTTATCAGGGCCAGACCGCTTTCCAGCTGGCTTAAACGGGTTGCTCCCAGCAGGTTCAGCAGTGTCACCCCGATAATGATGACGGAGCCGATCAGGAGAATCGAGATATTGGGGAACCAGGCCCTCATAAAAATTGAAGCCGCCGCTGCTTCGCTGGACATGGCCAGGATTAGACCGGTCCAGTAAACCCAGCCTACTACGAAGCCGGTTCCCGGACCAAAAGCCCGCTGAGCAAAGGTGCGAAACGACCCGGGAGCCGTGTCTGCCACCGTCATCTCTGAAAGCGCGTACAGGATCAGGTAGACCAGCACTCCACCTATCAGATAAGAGAGTACAATCCCGGGGCCGGCAGAACGGGTGGCCGCCGCTGAGCCCAGAAAGAATGAGCCGCCGATTACCGTACCCAGGGCCATCATGGTTAACTGCCACGAAGACAGTCCCTCATTCGGTCTTTCTCGCATACCGTTCCTCCAAGAACTAACGCTACCGTTAGTATCCGAAGTTTTCCCTTATTTATTACAAAAGGTCTTGAATCACGAATTTAGGAACCCGGTAAGAACATCAAGCGGGGCAGTCCTGTTTATGTCCGATTTACTTAATACATCAGGAAACTGTGACCACTAGTATTAATTGAACCGTAAGTTAAAATAACAAATTGTATTGTGATATACTGGAATTGCGAAAAAACATCCAAAAAATTAAACGCATCAGGAGGTAGTTATGGCTATTGTAGAATGGAAAAAAGACGGTACTGTTGCCATCATGATAATGAATAACGGCGAGAATAGGCAGAACCTTGAATGGGCCGAAACAATGCTGGCGACCTATGAGGAAATAATGGCGGACACAGAAATCAAAGCACTGGTACTTACTTCAAGTGACCCCAAAAACTTCAGCCAGGGTGTTGATGTCGAATGGATGACCAAGAAAGCGACTGAACAAGATTTCGACTCCATAAACAAATGGCTGCAAAAAAATCATGAAGTCTTTAAAGCCATGATGTTTGCTCCGGTCCCAACCATAGCAGCTATTACCGGACATGCTTTTGGCAATGGAGCCATGCTGGCAGGTGCATGCGATTATAGGTTTATGAGGGCTGACCGGGGCTACTTCTGTTTACCGGAAATTGATCTGGGCATTCAGTTTATTCCTTCAATGCTCGAATGGATGAAGCGGATTATGCCCTACCATTTCTTCATCAGATTGCTGCTCTCAGGAGAAAGGGTCACCGCAACGGAACTGGAAAAACATAATGTGATAATTAAAGCCTGCCAAAACTCTGAAGAGACTATTGCCGAGGCTGTTGCCTACGCGAAAACCTTCAATAAATCCAGAGCTAACATGGTCGAAATGAAAAGGAGAAACTCCAAGCACATTCTGGATGTAATGATAAATGAAGACCCGCCGTATATGACTCACGGACCGAGGAGTTAAGAAGGCCGACTCGCCGTCTAATGGGCTCCGGTTATCGCGGTGTTGCCAGTTACGTAAAATGTACCCCGAGCTTTGGCCAGCAGCTTGCGGTCCTGGTTGTACACGTTGGCTTCCGCCACTACCGTGGTCCTGCCTGCGTGTATAACATAAGCCTCCGAGATAAGTTCGGAGCCTTCATAGATGGGCGCAAAATAGTTGATGTTCATATCTACGGTTACCGATCTCACCCTGCCCAGGGAAGCAACTGACCATCCCATGGTACTGTCCGCCAGGGTGGCGATGATTCCGCCATGCAGCCGGTTTTTTACGGTCGTATAATCATGAACCACCTTAAGTTTCATACTGCATTCTCCCGGGCCAAGATAAACCAGGCTTACGCCGAGAGTCTGCAGGGTCGGGATCTGTGAAAAGCGGGAACACATGATTTGAGAGACCGCCTCGTCAAGCCCCTTGTTTATAACCTCTGATTTCTTCATCATTTAATAACTCCATTCTGTTTAGATTTATCCCTCCGTAGCCCACCTGCAGAAAGCGAACAGCGATCGCATTAAATAAGCATTGAATGGTCTTTGTTTTGGCCGGATACGTTGGAACTAAAAGAAGCTCTTAAGAACTTCTAGTAATTATGGATTTATCCTGCAATACGAACTGATGTAACCGTAAGAATAAGCATTTGTAATCAGCGGGTGATGATTATAAATTGCCTTCCCTGTTTTTTTGCAGGAGAACCGCAATAAAACAACAAAAAAATAAAGGTAAACCACTTCCCTTGCCGAAATACTGAAGATATTACTTGAATTTGACGGAGGAGTATAGTTGGATATACCGCTACGTATTTTGATCGTCGAAGGATCTGAGGGTGATTCAGCCCTACAATTAAAAGGAATACACAGCAGTGGCTATACCCAGATATTTCAAAGAGCGGTAACGGAGAATGACCTTTTTGAAGCGTTGAAGACAGAGACCTGGGACATTGTTGTTGTTGATATCACTACTGATCAGTTTACTGAGCAGACGGTATTGAACATTATTGAGGAAAGCGGTATAGATTTGCCGTGCGTTATAATATCGGAAACGACAGGCAATGGGCGAAAAGTAAAGACCATTAAGCATGGCCGCCAGCAGGAAGTCCGGCAAAGCCTGAACCCGCTTCTTGACTCCGTGAAGAATGAGATTCATGAAGCGATGCTGAACAACATGATTAATCATACCGAAACATCTCTTAGCGATCAAAAAGAGTGGTTTCGTATTACCCTGGCAAGTATAGGAGATGCTGTGATTACCACCGACACAACCGGTGCCATAACTTTCATGAATCCTGTTGCCGAGGATTTAACCGGCTTTACCATGAAAGAAGCAAAGGGTAAACACATCAGTCACGTATTCAGGATATTTAACGAGTTGACACTTGAACCAACCGAGATCCCGGTAGATAGAGTGCTCAAAGAAGGTTTTACCATCGGTTTAGCAAATCATACCGGGTTGATCACCAAATATGGAGAGACACGTTCGATAGCTGATTCTGCAGCACCGATTCGAAGACAGAACGGAGAGATTATCGGGGTTGTAATGGTGTTTCGAGACATTACCGAAACCAAACGAATGGAAGAAGAAATGATGCGGCTCGACAAACTGAATGTGGTTGGGCAGATGGCCGCCGGCATAGCGCATGAAATAAGGAACCCCATGACCACTGTACACGGGTTTCTGCAGTTGCTTAAGACTAACCCGGATTTTACTGAATATGCTGATTACTTCGATGTAATGATTGATGAACTGAAAAGAGCCAATTCAATTATTACTGGTTTTCTGTCCTTGACTAAAGACAAAACATCGGAAGTACAACAGCAGAACTTGAACAGGATCATTAACAGTATTGCTCCCATAATGCAAGCAGAAGCTATAATGACCAACAAGTACATTCAATTGGAACTGGGAGAAATTTCAGATCTATTGCTAAACCAAAATGACATCCGCCAGCTCATTCTTAATCTGGTCCGTAATGCCCTGGAGGCGTCACCACCTGACAGCGGTGTTCTCATAAAAAGCTTTTCCCAAAATGGGAAAGTATATCTAACGGTCAAGGACAACGGGACCGGAATTAAAAAAGATATTCTTGATAAGCTGGGAACCCCGTTTTTCACCACCAAAGAAACCGGAACAGGTTTGGGCCTAACCATCTGTTACCGTATAGCTGAAAAGCATAATGCTTCTATTGAGATAGAAACCGGTGATGAGGGGACCACTTTTTCGGTATGCTTCAATAAGGAATAGTCAATCTGTCCGGCCCAGGGATATGGTCTGCTTAGTCTGATCATGTTCTGTCTGACTATGCAAAGGAAAATGATTCCGATGGCTAAACCACGCCCCAAAATGTGAGGTAAAGTCATGAGGGGTAGAAATCCGCTATTTAAGGATGGTTGGCGTAATTGAAGCTCTACATAGGTGTAACCGACAACAACTGGTATAATTTCCTCGCCGAGCATCAGCCTGATGAGGTTAATTTCTGGCGACCAGGCGGTCAGCCTTTTAAAGTTTTAGAGCCCGGAGGGATGTTTCTTTTTAAGTTACACAGCCCATTGGACTTTATTGCGGGTGGAGGTTTCTTTGTGCGTTATTCCCGTCTGCCGGTCTCACTCGCATGGGATGCTTTTCAGCATAAGAACGGGACTGCTGATTATTTGACTTTTTTGCGCATGATTCGTCGTTATCGTACTGTCGCCCCTACCGAACCGGATCCGGTCATTGGTTGCATCATTCTGACCTCTCCATTTTTCTTCGAACGTTCGGAATGGATACCCGTTCCTCCTGATTGGAAGCCCAATATTGTTCAAGGCAAGTCATATGATACCAGTTCATTCATCGGCAAGTCACTAATGAGACAGGTTGAGGAAAAGCTGCACCGTTTGCAATTTACAGGCTTCAATCACGATACGGCTTGGGCTGAGGGAGAAAGTGACAGGTATGGGGCAGCACAAATCGTGTACCCTCGATTGGGACAGGGTGCATTTCGCGTGGTGGTAACGGAGGCCTACAATCGACGCTGTGCAATCACCGGGGAAAAAACGCTGCCAGTCCTCGAAGCGGCTCACATAAAACCTTATTCTCAGCAAGGTCCCCACCATCCTACCAATGGAATTCTCCTGCGAAAGGACCTTCATACCTTGTTTGACCGGGGTTATATGACGGTTTCGCCAGATTTCCGCATTGAGGTCAGCAGGAGAATAAAAGAGGATTTTGGTAACGGACGCGACTATTATGCCTTGCATGGGAATAAGCTACTCGAGGTTCCACAAAAAGCCATTGAAAGACCTTCGCGTGAATTCCTGGAATGGCATAATCAGAACCGGTATTTGGGGTAAAGGACGGTAAATTCGGGGTTGGTAAATACGGGCGGGAAAGACCTGTTGAACATTCTTTTGGAACAGACCGACCGCAAAGAGCGTTTTAATAGGATCAATAACGAGTAATCTTGTGGAGTACGGTTTGTTGTTTAGCAGCGGCTACTTAGGTGTCTGCTTTTCTTTTTGGCAATGTACTCTCTGCTAGGGTTTCGATAATGCGCCATGTCGACGGTCTTTATAAATGGTAAAATGTGCTTCGCTATTGTTTTCCCGTGTTCCTCACCCGGAACAGGTAAAAGCGATTAGCGGGTAGAAGTTACATAGCAGATCCGGGCGGATCTGTCTGCGTTTAGAACTGTTGATAGGGGGGGTTATTATAAGAGTCTTGGTAATAGGCGGAGACGCGGCGGGGATGAGTGCAGCCTCGCGCCTTGTCCGTCACAGTAAGGCTATTAAGGTCGTAGTTTTTGAAAAAACGCGTGAGGTATCGTATGGTGCCTGCGGGATCCCGTACTATATAGCGGACCTGACTCCCCATCTGGATCTGATGCGGGTTCGGTCGGTTAAGGAGTTCGAAAAGTCGGGCATCACGGTACACCTGGAGCACGAAGTCATAAAAGTGAATCCTGAGAAGCAGTACGTTACGGTACTGGACATACCCAATGGGACCCAGCGTGACGAACCCTATGACAAGCTGATTATTGCCAGCGGTTCCTCGCCCATCGTACCGCCCATTCCCGGGACGAACCTGCCCGGAGTTTTTACGGTAAAAACACTGTCTGACGCCCACGCCATAAAGACGCACCTACAGATGCCGGGAATTAATAATGTGGCGATCATCGGTGGTGGTTACATTGGGCTCGAGTTGGCGGAGGCATGTGTGCTGCAGCAGAAAAAGGTAAGCATTTTTGAGGCAATGCCGCATCTGCTAACCGGGTTTGACGAGGAATTTGGAAGAGCCGTGGAGGAGGAACTAAACCGTCACGGCGTTGAGGTTCATACCGGTGAAAGGGTGGCAGAACTGCTTGGGAACGACCGTGTTCAAGGCCTGATTTGCAGTGACCAGCGCTATGATGCGGATATGGTGATACTGGCGGTCGGAGTGCGTCCCAATACATCCTTTATTGAAGATACGCTTATTAAAAAGGAGAACAACGGTGCCCTGACGACCAATGGCATGATGCAGACCTCGATTCCGAATGTGTATGCGGCAGGTGACTGCGCTACAGTTATGCACAAGATCCTAAGACGGCCGGTGTATTTACCGCTTGCTACCAACGCCAACAAACAAGGGCGTCTGGTAGCTGATGCGATCCTGGGGAAGCCAGTGTGCTTTGAAAACGCACTAGGTACAGCCATGCTTCGGTGTCTCGGTTTGGAGCTGGCCAAGACGGGGATCACCGAATTAAAGGCCCAGATGGCTGGCATAGAAGTGAAGGCCGTAACAGTCACGGCATTATCACACGCCCCTTATTGCCCGGAACCGGTGCCGCTGACCATTAAAATATGCTATGACCCGGTGACGCATGTCCTGCTGGGGGCCCAGCTGATGGGGAAGAAAGAGTGCGCCTTAAGGGTTAATATCTTTGCCGTTGCGATCGACCGCGGTATGCGGGCAGAGGAACTCGCTTTGTTGGACCTGGGTTATGCACCGCCGTTTGCTACAGTCTGGGATGCGGTGCAGATTGCGGCTAACGCTGTCAAGTAAGATCATTACCAGAATGCCCCATAGGCGATGA
>JBLNCH010000330.1:0-5201 GCA_050260485.1 Bacillota bacterium
AGAGCAATTGAATGTTAGGCTCACGTGGCCTGGTGAATCAGGGCCGGTAACGCGTGAGATAGTATTAACGAGGTGATCTAGTGTTTGTAGACCAGGCCCGAATCTACGTCAAGGGCGGTAACGGAGGCGATGGGGTGGTCGCTTTCCGCCGGGAAAAATACGTGCCTCAAGGTGGACCTTCGGGAGGCGATGGCGGGAGAGGGGCCGACGTCGTTTTTCAGGCGGATCAGGGTCTGCGCACCTTAATGGATTTTCGCTACCGCCGGCATTACAAGGGCGAGCGGGGTCAACATGGACAGGGCAAGAATATGCACGGAGCCGGGGCTCCCGATTTAGTCATCAAGGTTCCGGTGGGTACAGTTATCAAGGACGCTGAAACCGGTGAGGTCCTGGCTGATCTGGTAAGACACGGCCAGACCTTCATTGGTGCCAAAGGAGGACGCGGCGGGCGGGGTAATGCGCGCTTCGCCACCTCTACCCATCGTGCACCGGCATTTGCGGAAAAAGGGGAACCAGGAGCTGAACGCTGGTTGATACTGGAACTGAAACTCCTGGCCGATGTGGGGTTGGTTGGTTTTCCCAACGCAGGCAAATCGACTCTCATTTCCCGGGTATCTGCAGCCCGCCCTAAAATAGCGGATTATCCTTTTACCACGCTAATTCCCAACCTGGGGGTAGTTGAGGTGGCCCCAGGTGAAACCTTCGTGATGGCTGATATTCCCGGTCTGGTCTCCGGCGCTCACCGGGGGATCGGGCTGGGCCACGAATTCCTGCGTCATATAGAGCGTACCCGGGTTCTGGTGTTTGTGCTGGATTGTTCAGGGCTGGAAGAAAGGGACCCGGCCCAGGATTATGAGATCCTTCTGCAGGAACTCAGGTTGTATCGCCCGGACCTTCTGGAACGACCCCGGTTAATTGCCGCCAATAAGATAGATGCCCCTGGTGCGGAGGATATCGTTACCGGTCTGAGAAAGCGCATTGACAACATAGAAATATACCCGATTTCCGCCCTCACCGGTAAAGGGGTGGACGAACTGGTGAAAAGGGTGTACCTGATTCTCTCTCAGATCCCGGAAGCTTCTACGGCAACGGAAGAGATAGTAGTCACCCGCTTCAATCAGGAGGTTCCCTTTGTAATCAGCAAAACTGACGGGGTCTTTAAGATCAGTGGTGACCGCATTGAAAAACTGGTGGCTATGACCGATTTTGACAATGACGAGGCCCTGCCCAGATTTCAACATATAATTGAAAAAATGGGGATTAACCAGGCCTTACGGGAGAAGGGTATTCAGAACGGTGATCTGGTCCGTATCCTGGATCTGGAGTTTGAGTACCGGGAGTAACCAATCATTAAGGGAAAAACCATAACGACTGCAGTCGGGGGGAGGATACTTGGAAGCCAGAAAAAGCCTAAAAACTTGCCGACGTTTGGTTATTAAAGTTGGCAGCAGTACCATTACCCATGCCAGTGGACAGATTAACATATTTCGCCTGGAAAAGCTCGCCCGGGAGTTAGCCGATCTGCACAACGAAGGAAGGGAGGTGCTTCTGGTAACCTCCGGCGCGGTTGCGGCTGGTGTTGGACGGTTGGGTCACCGTGATTATCCGAAAACCCTGCCCTTAAAACAGGCTCTGGCCGCGGTAGGCCAGGGAACACTTCTACACCTGTACGAAAAATTCTTTGCCGAATACGGTAAGGACATTGCCCAGGTTCTGCTCACCAAGGACGATTTCGACGAGAGGCTGAGGTATTTAAATGCACGCAATACCCTGACTACTCTTCTCCAGCTGGGTGTAATCCCGGTTATCAATGAGAACGATACCGTGGTGGTTGAGGAGATTAAATTCGGAGATAATGATACCCTTTCCGCCCTGGTGGCCGAGATAGTGGACGCTGATCTCCTGATTATCCTGACTGATATTGACGGTCTGTACAATGATGATCCGCATGTAAACCCCCAGGCCGAGCTGTACCGGGAGTTGGAGGAGATACCCAACATTGTGGAAAAGGGCCTGCGGGGGAAAGGAAACAAGTTTTCCAGCGGAGGCATGTATACCAAGCTACTGGCGGCCCGTACCGCCATGGCCTCGGGGATTCCCATGGTGGTCGCCAATGGCCAGGAGCCGGGGGTGGTGCGCGGGATAATCGACGGCCAGCGTATAGGTACCCTGTTCAAACCGAAGGAGGGCCGAATGCAGGCCCGTAAACGCTGGATAGCCTTTGGCAGCCAGAGCCACGGTAAAGTCACCGTTGATCCCGGAGCCGTCGATGCACTCGTCAAAAAAGGCAAAAGTTTGCTGCCTTCCGGAGTGGTTGCGGTCGAAGGTGATTTTGAACGCGGTAACGTGGTGTCCATTCAGACGGTCGAAGGCCGGGAAATCGGCCGGGGAATGGTTAATTATTCCGCAGACGAGATAAGAGCGATAAAGGGCAGAAAGACTACCGAGATAGCCCGGATACTTGGCAGCAAGGACTATGATGAGGTAATTCACCGCAATAACCTGAGCCTTATCAACTAAGGCTTTTAGCAGGCTATTAGCGGTCACTGAGATATTAGGGGTAGATCCAGCCGAAGGCAATTTTAATGCCCCGCTGAGGGTAGACAGTTAACAGGTTTAGCCTGCTCGCATTTTATAAGAGGAGGTAAGTTAGGTGATTCAAAGCCGGATGGAGCAATTGGGAAGAAAGGCCAAAGAGGCCGCACGTTTTTTAATGCTGGCATCCACTGACCAGAAGAACCAGGCCTTACAGCAAATGGCCAAGGCCCTGATAAATGAAAGCAAGGCAATCTTACAGGCCAATGAAATAGACATGGCGGAAGGCAAAAATAAGGGATTGTCCAGCACCCTGCAGGACCGCCTGATGTTGAACCAAAAACGCATTGAAGAGATGGCCGAAGGACTCCTGGCCGTGGCGGCTCTGCCGGATCCGGTAGGTGAGGTGGTGGAGATGTACCGGCGCCCCAATGGCCTGGAGGTAGGCCGGATCCGGGTGCCGCTTGGAGTGGTCGGAATTATTTATGAGGCACGTCCCAATGTAACCGCCGATGCAGCG
The DNA here is from genome assembly GCA_050260485.1 of Bacillota bacterium. Classification (GTDB taxonomy): domain Bacteria; phylum Bacillota; class Syntrophomonadia; order Syntrophomonadales; family DTU052; genus DTU052. The sequence goes on from JBLNCH010000330.1 coordinate 3,056, forward strand.
GGGCTATGTCTCAAGACTGGGAACGCCATTATCCTGCGCGGCGGCAGCGAGGCCTTCAATTCCAATCAGGCTATTACGCGGGTTCTTGCGGAAGCGGCTACCGCTGCTGGAATTCATGAAGGGGCCATCCAGCTGGTGGATACCACCGACCGGGAGGCGGCCAATATACTTATGAGAATGAACCGATATATAGATGTACTGATCCCGCGTGGTGGAGCAGGTCTAATTCAGACCGTGGTTAACAGTGCTACGGTTCCAGTGATTGAAACCGGTGTTGGTAACTGCCACACCTATGTTGATGAAGGGGCCGACCTGGATATGGCTCTGAAGATTGCCATAAATGCCAAATGCCAGCGTCCATCGGTTTGCAATGCCATGGAGTCCCTGCTGGTCCATGAAGCGGTGGCTGAGGAGTTCCTTCCACGTCTGGCCAAAGCCATGCAGGAACAACAGGTAGAGATAAGAGGATGTGAGAGATTCCAGGAGATTGAGCCTGGTATTAAGGCCGCGGTAGAGTCTGACTGGGAGACAGAATTCCTGGATTATATTCTGGCGGTCAAGGTGGTTAAGGACCTGGATGAGGCCATGGAACATATAAACCGGTACGGGACCGGTCATTCGGAAGCCATCGTGACCAGGAGCTACGAAAGAGCCAGGCGTTTTCTGGCCGGTGTAGATGCGGCGGCCGTCTTTGTCAATGCTTCAACCCGGTTCACCGATGGCTTTCAGTTCGGCCTGGGGGCGGAGATTGGCATCAGCACCCAGAAGCTGCACGCCCGGGGCCCTATGGGGCTGAAGGAACTCACCACCACGAAATATATCATCTACGGCAACGGTCAGATCCGGACGTAAGAAGGGAACACGAGCAGGTTCCGTTTTCTGCCGGCCGTCATCATCTTTTTTATCATCCTGGTGACTGATGATCCGGTGTCGGACCAATCCTAATGGCATCCCCAAAGCAATACCAGTGCCGGATTATCGTAGATAACCCCGAATATGATTCCCAGGCACAATCCGATGGCCATGCGCTGTCCGCCATCGGATTCCTTATCCTTTTTTCCCAATACTGCACTCCTTGTCTTGTCCAGTGGTGATTCGGCCTGCCGTGGCAGCACAAAAAGAGCAGAGCATGGGCATAGCCACCTAAATAACCAGGAAATCCCTGGCCTTCAAACGTGCCTGGTCCTCCGCAGAAACAGCGTACTCTCGTTCCAGCAGCTTACGCTCCTGGGCGGTTCCGCATAACTCGGTGGAGAGATACCGCAGTCCGTTGTCATTTATCATGGTTACTATCCTTCTGGCCTGCGGGAAGTAACGGGCTGCTTTTAGGGCGGCTGCCACGTTGCATCCTGAGGAAATGCCGCAGAATATGCCCTCCTTCCGGGCCATTTCCCGGGCTACCCGTATGGCCTCGTCTGATTCAACCTGCACAATGCCGTCGATATACTCCAGGTCCAGTATTACGGGTATCAATCCATCGGCGATCCCCTGAACCTTGTGCTGACCGATCTTGCCTTCAGCCAGAATTGGTGACTCCTGGGGCTCCGAGATCAGGATCTTGATATCCGGATTTTTCTCTTTCAGGTAGCGGGCAGCACCGGTTACGGTGCCGCCAGTTCCCTGGCACATGACAAAAACATCAATCTCGCCGCCGGCCTGCTCCCAGATCTCCGGTCCGGTTGTAAGATAATGAGCATCAACGTTTTCGGGCCTTACAAACTGGCCTACTTCAAAGACCTGCTCCCCATACTTTTTCTTTTGCCGGGCAACCTCCTCCAGAACCAGATCAACATCGGTCTCCGCCCCGGGGGTCAGGACCAGTTCCGCTCCGTAGGCCTCGATGGTTTTCTTTCGCTCCTCGCTCATGCCCTCCGGCATTACTATGATAACGCGATAACCCTTGACAGCACCCACCATACAAGTGGAGATACCGGTATTGCCGGTTGTACCTTCCATCAGGATCATGCCCGGTTTAAGCTCCCCACGTTTTTCCGCTTCCTCTACAACCCGGTAGACCACCCGGTCCTTAAGGCTTCCGCTGGGATTGACGTACTCAAGTTTAACCAAGATCTCCGGCTTTAAATCCTCCGCCAGGCGGTTCAACCGTATCATGGGGGTGAGACCTATGCTTTCCAAAACATTTCCC
>JBLNCH010000331.1:0-8990 GCA_050260485.1 Bacillota bacterium
TTCATATACCACAATGGTAACCAACAGCGGCAGTGGATTTATGCGCTATCGCGGTCTGGCCGTTTCCCGCTGGCGGGAGGATCCGGTCCTCGACAACTGGGGTTATTACATCTATATCCGCGATGTCACCCGTGATGTGGCCTGGTCGCCTTCATTTCATCCCTGCCGGGTTCCATCAGATGAACAACGAATCCAGTTTTCACCTGACCGGGCCACCTTCATGCGCACCGACGGGGATGTGCAGACCAGCCTGGAGATATGTGTCTCTCCGGAATGGAATGCCGATGTCCGCCGCTTAACGCTCACCAATACCGGAAATGAGGCCCGGATTATTGAGGCGACCACTTTTTCCGAGCTGGTACTGGCCCCTCCCATGGCAGACGAGGCCCACCCGGCCTTCAATAAGCTGTTCATTAGAACTGAGTATAACCCCGATATCCCGTGCCTGCTGGCCTGGCGAAGACCACGCCATGATGGCGAGAAGGCCTTGTGGGCCGCTCATACCCTGATGGTTACCGGGCCGACCCTGGGACCTATTGAGTATGAAACCGACCGGGCCAGCTTCATCGGCCGCGGACGTTCCATTTCCCGGCCGCAGGGACTCCGGACTCATCTCCGGGGAGCGGTTGGCTCGGTATCCGATCCAGCTTTCATCATGAGGCGTCGGTTGAACCTCGAACCGGGAGAACAGGTACAGCTGTATGCAGTCACTGCAGTTGCTGATGCTAAAGAAGATGTACTCGACATCGTCAGCCGTTTCTCCGGGAGCCTGGTGGTGGAACGGGCATTTCAGCTGGCCTGGAACCGCAGTCAAATCGAGCTCCGCCACCTGCACCTGACGGCTCAGGAGGCCATTACTTTCCAGAACCTTGCCGGCCGGGTGTTGTTTAATCCGCCCTTAAGAAAGCGCCACAGGCAGGTTATTATGACCAATACCAAAGGGCAGTCCGGCCTGTGGGCGTATGGTGTGTCAGGTGACCTGCCGATCATCCTGGTGCAGATTGAAAACCAGACCAATATGCAATTCGTGATCCGGCTGTTGACTGGGCACGAGTATCTTCGCCGCCAGGGATGTTCCTTCGATCTGGTTATTCTCTATGAATCACCGGGAGGATACCAGGAGGATTTGCGGGAATCCCTGCGGCGGGCGGTGGAACACGGGCTGGAAAGGCAGAGCAGCGGACCGGGCGGTGTCTTTATTATAAATGGAGAGCAAATTCCAGAAGAGGACAAGATTCTGCTGCTGTCGACCGCCCGCATGGTGTTCCAAGCCGATGGTCCCAGCCTCCGGGCGCAGACTAAACCTGCACGTCAGGATAAGGCTCTGCCGATTCCACTGACCACGGAAAAACCGGAAAACCGGTTTCCAATCTCGGCAGATTATCTTCGGTCTGAGTTGATGTTCTTTAACGGTTGGGGCGGTTTCTCACCCGATGGTAAAGAGTATGAGATCATTCTCAAGGATAATAATCACCTGCCGGCGCCGTGGATCAATGTTATCGCCAATCCGCAATTTGGCTGCCTGGTTTCGGAGCTCGGCACTGGATACACCTGGTGGAAAAACAGCCGGGAATTCAAACTAACCCCCTGGTCTAATGATCCGGTTCTCGACTACCCCGGAGAAATGTGTTACCTGCGGGATGAGGACAGCGGGGAATTGTGGCCGGCCACTCCTTTTGGGGAGCACGCCCACCTTTACAAAGTAACCCATGGTCGTGGGTTTACCCGGTTCAGTCATGATAGACACGGTATAAGTCAGGAGATGACGGTTATTGTTACACCCAATGACCCGATTAAGGTGATCAACCTGCGGCTGGAGAACCGGACCAGGGAAGAGCGGCATCTTTCCGTCACTTATTATGCGGAATGGGTCCTGGGGGTAAGGCGCCAGGAAAATGCCCCCTTTATCATCACGGAATGGAGCGAAGCTGCCCGTGTGTTACTGGCCTACAATACCTACCAGGAGACATTCCGTGATGCAACCGCGTTTCTGGGTGTATTCCCGCAGCCGGGTGAAGCTGCGGAAAACCAGGCTTCAACTGCCGGGGAAAACCTCACCTTTACCGGAGATCGCTATGAATTCCTGGGCCGGAACGGTACCTGGGAGTCTCCGGCGGCGATGACCCGGGAACGTTTATCAGGCAGGATCGGCGCCTTTCATAACCCTTGTGGCGCTGTTCAGGCCAAGCTGGTACTGAAACCCGGCAGCCAGCAGAATGTCTATATCCTCCTGGGATGTGAGAGCTGTCCGGAAGCAGCGATCGAACTGGCACAAAAATATCAGGTCGGCGATGCATGCGAACGGGCCTTTGAAGATGTCCGGAGACTATGGGAAGAAGTGCTGGATCAGATTACGGTTACTACTCCCTCTCCGGAGATGAATGTCCTGCTCAACACCTGGTTGCTTTATCAGACTATTGCCTGCCGGATGTGGGCCAGGTCCGGTTTTTATCAGGCCGGCGGCGCCTATGGATTCCGGGATCAACTGCAGGACTCCCTGGCCACACTTCACTCCCGTCCCGATCTTACACGGGCCCAGATTATATTCCACGCCCGGCACCAGTATGAGGAGGGCGATGTCCAGCACTGGTGGCATGAAGAGACTCACCGCGGCATCCGTACCCATTTCTCAGACGATTACCTGTGGCTTCCTTATACGGTAGCTCGGTATGTGAACCATACGGGTGATACCAGCATTCTGGGTGAGGTCGTGCCGTATCTAAGCAGTGAACCCTTGCGGGAGGGTGAACATGAGCGGTATGAGCCGACCCGGGTGTCGAACCAGAGCGGTACGATCCTGGAGCACTGTCTGCGGGCTATTGACAGGGCTTTAGGACGAATCGGCGAACACGGGCTGCCTTTGATCGGGATTGGAGACTGGAACGACGCTTTAAGCAGGGTTGGTTCAGGTGGCCGCGGGGAGAGTGTCTGGCTCGGCTGGTTCCTCTGTGAGGTCTTGGAACTGTTCACGGATCTGTGCCGGAGGCTTAACGATTTGGAGCGGGCTGAACGTTTCCAGGATATGCGCTGCAAACTGGCAGCCGCCATCAATGAACATGCCTGGGATGGACAATGGTACCGCCGGGCGTTTACTGATGCCGGCCAGTGGCTGGGCTCAATCTACAACGAGGAATGCCGCATCGATGCCCTGGCCCAGTCATGGTCCGTTATTTCCGGCGCGGCACCTGCAGAGAAGGCCCTAAAGGCCATGCAATCATTCGATCGCGAACTGGTCGACCGGGATTTATCTGTCGTGCACCTCTTGACACCACCGTTTGAACACACGGAACCGAGTCCCGGCTACATCCAGGGGTATCCTCCGGGGATCCGGGAAAACGGGGCCCAGTATACGCATGCTGCTATATGGAGCATCATTGCCTGGTGCCGGTTGGGATACGGGGACAAAGCCTTTGAATTATTCAATATGCTGAATCCGGTAAACCATACCCATACCGCCACCGAGGTCCGGCAGTACACTGGTGAGCCCTACGTCATGGCCGCCGATGTCTATACAGCCAAGCCGCATAAAGGGTGTGCCGGGTGGACCTGGTACACCGGGGCCGCGGGATGGATGTACCAGGCGGGTATCGAATGGATCCTGGGCCTGCGCCGCCGCGGGGAAAGGCTCTACATTAGTCCATGCATCCCCAGCCAGTGGTCACATTACTTGGCCACTTACCGCTATGGGCAAACCCGTTTTCTGATTACCGTAAAGAACCCCTCCCGCAAGTCTCGCGGGATAACCGGGCTGCAGGTGGACGGGCAGGTAATACCGCTCGGGGAGGAGGCCGTAAAGGAAGGGCCTTATGTGGAACTGCACGACGACGGCCAGCTCCACCACGTGGTGGTAACCTTATAATTTCGGGGACACCATACTAAATTCAATAATTCTAGCTTGTAGATATGTGGCAGTTTTTGTTATTATTAACATATGGCTAGGCTAGCACGGGTAGTTGCCCCCGGCCTTCCTCACCATATTACCCAACGTGGCAACCGGAGGCAGCTGACATTTCTCAGAGAAGAAGATTATAAAACCTATCTTTACCTCATGGCCGACTGGTGTTCCAAGCACAAGGTGGACATATGGGCATACTGCCTCATGCCCAACCACGTACACTTAATAGCGGTTCCTCCATCAAAAGAAGATTTGACCAAGGCTATTGGTGAAGCACATCGGCGCTATACCTGTCAAGTTAACTCAAGAGAAGGATGGAAGGGGCATTTATGGCAGGGAAGATTTTATTCGTTTCCCCTTGCCGAGTCTCATCTATACGCTGTAGCACGGTACATCGAGCTTAATCCGGTGCGCGCCGGATTAACGGAAGTTCCCTGGCATTATCCTTGGAGTAGCGCTCATGCGCACCTTACAGGCCAGGACGATATGCTAGTTAAGGTTGGTCCTCTATTGGAGATGTTCGGTGACTGGCAAGCGTATCTAGCCCAAGGATTGTCGGAAACGGAAGCCGAAATTATACGTCGACATGAAAGAACTGGGCGTCCTCTTGGTGACGAAAACTTCCTTGCCAGTCTTGAGCAGACACTTGGTCAGGAACTCAAACCCAGGAAAAGAGGTCCTAAACCCCGTAGCAAAGATTTCGGGGACACCATACTAAATTATTCAGGCGCGCCAGAATAATTTAGTATGGTGTCCCCGAAATAGTTGCCAAGCCTCTATTCATTAGCCCTTAGTCGTTCAATTCTTAATAAGCCTTTTAGCACCCAGTCAAGCATCAGCCCAATAACTGCCACCCCCAGGGCAGACCAGAAACCTGCCACCTGAAGTCCGCCGGAGATAAGCGCGGTAATCTGAACTATCCAGGTGTTGATAACCACGCCCAAAAGCCCTAAAGTCAGCAGATTCAAAGGCAGAATCATAACCATTATGATGGGCCTGAAAAGAAGAATAATCGTGGCCAGAATGATCCCGCTCATCACTAATCCGGTACTACCCTCATAACGAATCCCAGGAAAAATATTGGCGGCCAGATAAATAGCCGTTGTGCTAATCAAGCAAAACATAAAAAATCTTCGCACGCTATCGCCCCACCTACCAGAGATCAATGTAAACCTTCACCCTGGGGACTTCAACTTCAACCAGCCGAAGCCTGCCAACGTTGCGAAGGCTTTCCATAAGTTCGGCAAGCCACTCTGCTGTATCGCAGGCAAGCTGATAGCCCCTGCGTCCGCTAAAGATACCTTTCAACATACCCAACCAATTCGCGGCCTCTTCAACCGTTCCACCCAAAACCGACAAGCTGACCGGGATAACGATAGGGAATTTCCGCTCTAACCTCATACGAACCAAAAGCATCATGCTTCGTCTTTTAATCGACATAAATATCGACCTTCATCCGCCCTTCTTTTTCGTCCTCAACATCAACCTCCACCAGCTTTTCCTCTACCAAACCCTGATCAATTAAATCCACAAGTTCGGTTAAATCAATCTGGGATAAGTCTACTCCGCGCTTGGCCATTTCCTCCCGAGCGCTTTCCGGCACAAAACTCATACCAAAGGTCATGAACTTGGAAGTCGCCCTGATCAGAGCCAAAGGTACGTTTACGTTAACATTGGTTTTGTCTCCTTTAACCCTGATCCGCAAGGAACGTTTGCCCCCGGAATGTGAACTTATTCCGGTTTGCGACACGTTTTCGAGAGCTTGCAGCAGTTCCATTCCTTCCTTGGCTGAAATCTTACCTTCCTGAATCATTTCCAGAACCTTTAGTTTATCCTCACTCATAACCATACCCCTTTCATTTTTCTGATTACCGACCCGACTTTTTAAGCTGTTCCAGAGCTTCTTGGGGAGTAATTTCGCCTTTCTCCAGAGCGGAAAGAATTGCGCTCCGGTAGTCAGCGACCTCCTGGAAATCCGCGGTTTTCGACGGCTTGTAGCCGAGACTTTGTATTACCGTCTCCAGGCGATTTCGTACTGTAGGATAAGAAATTCCCAATTCTTTTTCTACTTCCTTTATGTTGCCCCTGCATCTAAGGAAAACCTCAATGAAATCAATCTGTTCCGCAGGTAACTGGCAGAACTTACAATGTGAAAACTCACCTTCCATACTGCAACCGCAGCGGCTGCAGCTGAGACGGCTCACTGTAAGCTCGTTGTTGCATACAGGACATTTTCCCGGAGCTCGGTATTTCATTGCTGTTGCCTCTCCTCTCTTTTGGATTGTAATTATAATATATTACACGTTCTTAAATTATTCAATATGTGTATTCAATATTTTAAGGTTCTAATTAAATATTTTAATTCCTGCTTCGAGAGATCAGAGATAGTTATTTCGATATTATCGATATATTTGATTGGCCGGTGGCGCACCCGGTAATCGCGCTCACCCACAAAAGAGTAGAATCGCCCTTCTACCAATGGAAGCGAATTGGCAATCACCAAAGTTTCTCTTCTTCCATATAATGGCAACTGAGGTGCAGCCTCAAACAACGAGTGGGGGGTGTTTTCAGTGGCAGTCGTGGAAGGAAGAATCGATGGCGATGATTCAGAAGCCCTATTCCGGGCCACCGCAGACTGTTTCGACAGTGAACCGGCTGGTTCCATTTTCGGGTGCTTGGAGGCGGAAATTAATGACCGGGATTTTCAGTATGTCTTTAGAGCAGACAGACCGAGCAGGGTTGTTACCACAACCGGATCAACTCGCAGCGTGACGGTGGTTTACCGTAATGCTACTGTAACCAATATCACCAGCAGATTCACCGTCTTTAACGCAACCATTACCCTTGTGGCCAGAAGAAGATCCTCGGGGAGAATAGATGCTACACTCACTATCAGAAGGCCAGGCAGAGTCACCTTAAGAGTCTCGGGAAGATTGCGCAATGGCGTGATTATCGTAACCAGAGCGGTATCCTGCAGATTGGTTCAGTCCTAAACAAGTTAAAGGGATCTATACCTCTATTAAGCCTGCCGGCAAATTCATTGTCGGCAGGCACCCCCAGAACTAGCCGTTTATTTTTGAATTCTCAGGTTTGACAGCAATATAATTGTCTTTTTTTATCAACCATAAAGGGTAAACCTGCTTATTTGTTGAAAAAAGCTATTGTTTAGGTGCATGCTTTCAGAGCGGCAGCCTGACGATAGCTTGTTGTTTTTTTCTTGAAAAAATTTTGAGCTAGCGAAAGGCTGCTGCCGTATATTTATTACGAATTTGAAACAGATGGACAACGAATTATGACCATCTCTTGTGGGGAGGATTACCGGGCAATGCGGAAAACGTTTTTAACCTGGCTTCTATTGTTCATGACAGTTGCTTTTTTTGCGGCGTTTTTGGTTTCATATAACATTCAAACCAGACAGGCTTATTCTAACGCCCAAAAACTTATTTATTTGAAAATTGACGATGTAATCAAGCAGATTGCCATCAACAATAAAAACCTGCGCGAAATCCGGCGTGAATCCGATTCAAATGCCCTGGCCAAAGTCCGGGCCTTTGCTCATATGCTGGAAATGAATCCGGCCCTGGTTGGAGATTATGAAGAGCTCGAAAAAATCCGTCTCCTGCTTGCAGTTGACGAACTCCACATTATTGATGAACGGGGCATTCTTATTTCAGGTACGGTGAAGGAATACTATAACTACGATATGGCATCAGATCCGCAATCAGCCGCGTTTATGCCCGCAATTAAGAACAAGCTGTTCGAGTTAGCCCAGGATCCTCAGCCAAAAGGTATAAATAAAGAAATGTTTCAGTACGTTGGGGTATCAAGGAAGGATGCTCCCGGAATTGTTCAAATAGGCTACCGCCCGGATAAACTAGCTCGTGCCATGGAGGTAGCAAATATCAAAAATCTGGCGCCAGGCTTTAGGGTCGGCAACTTTGGCAGCGTTTTGATTGCCCTTAAATCAGGAGAAATTGTAAGCATCGGTGATGATAAATACCTCGGAAAAACCATTGCCGAGTATGGATTTGATAAAAACAAACTATCGAACAAGAGCGGAAGCTTTGTTGCCCAGACCCCCCAGGGGGAGATGCTGGTATGCTACAAGACGCATGGAGACTATCTTATAATCGGCCAGCTCCCTACCGATGAGATGTACCTGAGTCGTAACAACACAACTGTCACCCTGGTACTGTTCAATGTGCTGCTCTTTGCTTTGATTTTCTTCCTGGTCGCTAAATTGGTGCAAACCGTGGTAATCGATGGCATTTTTAAGATTAATGAATCACTGGAAGAAATAACCCAGGGCAACCTGGAAGAACGGGTTGAAGTCACTACCAACGAAGAATTTAAGGCCCTTTCCAATGGCATCAACACCATGGTTGATGCCCTGAAAGACGCCATAAAAGAAGCAGCGGCTCGCATTGATGCCGAACTGGCCTTTGCTAAAGCTATTCAGTTGTCATCCCTGCCCTCCAACTTCCCCGCATTTCCTGATCGAAATGAATTCGATATTTATGCATTTATGAACCCTGCTAAAGAGGTTGGCGGAGACTTCTATGACTTTTTCCTGATCGGTGAGGATAAACTGGCTGTGATTATTGCCGACGTTTCTGGTAAGGGAATTGCCGCAGCCATGTTTATGATGCGTTCCAAAACCCTGATTAAAAACTTGACCCTATCTGGTTTAGGAGCCGCCGAGGTCTTTACAAAGGCCAACAACTCACTGTGTGAGGAGAACGACGCCGGGATGTTTGTTACCGCCTTCATGGGGATACTGGATCTGAAGAGTGGCAATCTAGCATATGTTAATGCCGGGCACAACCCCCCTATCATTAAAAAGGCAGGTGGGAATTATGATTGGCTGCCCGTTAAGCGCACCTTTGTACTGGCTGCCATGGATGACGTGATGTATACAGAGCAGGAGATAAACCTCTCCGCGGGGGATAAGCTGTTTCTCTATACTGACGGCGTAACTGAAGCTACCAATAGAGACCTGGCCCTGTTTTCCGATGCTCGTTTACTGGATGATCTTAACCAGAATGCAATGGATGACAGCCTGCAGGCCCAGGACATTATTCAACATGTCCGGCAA